>JAEYVD010000387.1 GCA_023432075.1 Pseudomonadota bacterium
TGCACCGCTTCCGGCGTGGACCGCTCGACGTCCGTGTCCTCGATGCGCAGCACGAAGGTGCCCTTGTGATGGCGCGCGAAGGCCCAGGAGAACAGCGCGGTGCGCGCGCCGCCCAAATGCAGGAAACCGGTGGGCGAAGGCGCGAAGCGGGTGCGAATGGGAGTAGAGGCGTTGGAAGTCATAGGTGGCAGTGTTAGCGGCTGCGGCGCCACAAAGCGGCGTCGGGCAGTGTCCTCATCAAGCGGACAGCGGGCTTGTCTTGATACGATGAACGCTATTTTAGATTAGTGTGAACAGGCCCTGGCCCGACCTCCCCATGTTGAGACACGCTCTTGCGCCCATGTTCGAACCCGGCTCGCTGGTGATCGTGGCCGACCGGCCGCTGCCCGCGGCAAGTTCCCTGTCTCCCGCCCTGAAGGCGAAGACCACGGTCGTCGCCGTCGAACCCGGCGCGGCGCCCGACCTGCCGGACAGGCTGGAAGGCTTGGCCGCGGGCGACCGGCCTGATCTGGCCCTGGTTTGCGTCTCGCCCGCCGTGCTGCCGGAAACCCTGCGCCGGCTGGCGCCGCTGTCGCCCCGCGCGGTCATTCTGCTGCCCCACGAACTGCCCGACCCATACCCGCGCGGCACGCTGGCGCTGTGCCGCGCCTGGGCCGAGGAAAACCACTGCGAACTCCTCGGGCCGCGGTCCTTCGGCGCGCAGCGGCCGCACGCGGGCCTGAATTTCAGCCAGCACCCGGTGCTGGCGCGCGCCGGCCGCGTGGCGCTGGTGGCGCAGTCGCGCTCGATCATGGCCGCCGTCATGGATTGGGCCGAGGACGTGCACATCGGTTTTTCCACCGCCGTATCGCTGGGCGACGAGGCCGTGGTGGGCCTGCCCAAGCTGCTGGACTACCTGGCCAGCGATCCGCGCACCGACAGCATCGTCCTCTATCTTGAAGACGTCGGACCCGCGCGCGAATTCATGAGCACGCTGCGGGCCGCGGCCAGCATCAAGCCGGTCATCGTGCTCAAGGCAGGGCGCTCGGACGCCGACAGCAGCGATGCCATCTTCGACGCGGCCCTGCGCCGGGCCGGCGCCGTGCGCGTGCGCTACTTCGTGCAGCTGTTCTCGGCCGTGAAGGTGCTGGGCTACACACGCCGGCCCAAGGGCCGCCGCGTTGCACTGATCTCCAACGGCAGCGGGCCCCCGCAGCTCGCCATGGACCTGATCGGCCCGGACGCCGCCGTGCTGCGCGCGGACCTCGCACCCGCCACGCAGCGCGCGCTGGCCGACATGCTGGAGCCCGACGCCGCCACCGCCAACCCCGTCATCACCTACCTGCCGATGACGCCCGAGCGCATTCGCGCCATGCTCGAAGCCGTCCTGGACGACGCCGGGGTCGATGGCGTGCTGGTGCTGCTGGCGCCCGACGCGCTGGCCGACATGCCTGCCGTCGCGCGCGAGCTGGCGCAGATCGCCCCGTCGGCCAAGAAGCCGGTGGTGACCTGTTTCATGGGCGACGCGGGCATGCGGCCTTTGCGGCGTATGCTGGACGATGCCGGCACGTCGGCATTCCGTACGCCCGAATCGGCCGCTGATGCCTTCGGCGTGCTGGCCTCGCACCACTACAACCAGCAGTTGCTGCTGCAGACGCAGCCGCCCGAACCCGCGAGCCACGTGCCCGACCTGACGGCCGCCCGCGAGATCCTTGCGCGGGTGCGCGCCGAATGCCGGCGCGAGTTGAACACGTCTGAAATCCGCACACTGCTGGCGCTGTTCTACGTGCCGCTCAGCGAATTCTCTGCCGATGCGGCGCACGGCGAAGCGGAATCCCGCCCCATGGCGATCCGGGTGCGGCGCGATCCGCAGTTCGGTCCTGTCATCCGGTTTGGCGCGGGCGGGCCGGACGCGGTGCTGTCGCTGGCGGATCGCGGCATGGACCTGCCGCCGCTCAACGGCTACTTGGCGCGCCAGCTCATCGAACGCAGCCGGCTGTGGCGCCGTGTGCTGGCCCCGCGGGTCGGCCACATGGCCGCCGAGGCGCTGCAGCAGGCGCTAGTGCTGGTGTCCGAGCTGGTGTCGGAACTGCCCGACATCGAATCGCTCGACATCGATCCGCTCTACGCGGGCGAAACCCACCTGCGCGCGGGCGGCCTGCGCATGACGCTGACTGAAACGCCCGGCTGCGCGTCGCCGCAGACCACCGGCTATCCGCACATGGCGATCCACCCGTATCCGGCGCGGCTGGTGCAGGTGCGCCGCTTTGCCGACGGCATCCCGTGGGTGCTGCGCCCGATTCGCCCCGAAGACGGCGAGGCGTTGCAGGAGTTCATCCGCGGCCTGTCGGAGAGGTCGCGCTACATGCGGTTCGTGTCGATGATGCGTGAACTTACGCCGCGCATGGTGTCGCGCTACACCCAGGTGGACTATCACCGCGAACTGGCGTTGGTGGCGGCCACGCAGGTGCCCAATCCCGCCAATCGCGGCCATCCGCGCGAGGTGCTGGTGGGCTTTGCGCATTACCTGCGCAATCCCGACGGCCGCGGCGCGGAATACGCGCTGGTGATCGGCGACGACTGGCAGCGGCGCGGGTTGGGACGTCAGCTCATGACGGCGCTGATCGATGCCGCGCGCGAGCAGGGGCTGGAATACATCGATGGCCTGGTGCTATCGACGAACCGGCCCATGCTGGCGCTGATGACCAGCCTGGGCTTCACCAACGATCCCGACCCCGAGGACCCGACCATGCGCCGGGTCTGGCTGAACCTGACCTGAGGTCCGGCGCGGCAGGAAAGGATCAGGCAGTCTTGCGGGACGGCTGCGCGGGGATCATCCGCGCGGCGGCCTCGTCCACCGACAGCACGTCGCCAAAGAACAGCATCCACCCGTGCAGGGCGTTCTCGTGCTCGGCAGGCGTCACGGCGGCCAGGGCGTCGTCCACCATGATGGTTCGGAAGTCCCGCATCATCGCGTCCCGCGCGGTGGATTCGCAGCACACGTTGGTGACGGTGCCGGCGATCAGCAGCGTGTCGACGCCCAGGCCGCGCAGCAGCGGCTCCAGCTCCGACGAGCCCGGCGCCATCGCACTGTAGAAGCGCTTGACGACGCGCAGGTCGGTGGCCTGCGCGTGCAGGTCCGGGTGCAGCGCGAATCCGGGCGAGTCGCGGCGCAGCGTCTCCAGGCGGCGGGCGCTGCGTTCGGGCGTCAGCATCACGCCGTGATGATGCGACCAGAACACATCCGCGTTGTCCGAGGCCGTCTGCACCCACACCACCACGCCGCCCGCGTCGCGAACCGCGCTGCAAAGGCGGTTGATGGGGCCGATGATTTCCCGCGCAGGGGCGCATTCGCCCTGGTGGCCGGGCAGCAGGAAGTACTGCTGCATGTCGATCACGACCACCGCCGTGCGCGCGGCCGGCAGCTCGTCATACGGATGCAGGCAGCCCTGGCGGGCCACGACGCGGTCCTTCACCCATTGGGGGAATTGCATGCTGCCTCCTTAGCCGTAGCGCCGCGCCACGGCGGACTCGACACGGTAGATGATGAGGTACATGACGCTGGAGATCAGCGCCAGCATCACGATGGCGGTCATGACGATGTTCAGCTTGAACACCTGGCTGCCGTTCATGATGAGAAAGCCCAGCCCCGAATCCGCCGACTGGAATTCGCCCACGATGACGCCCACCAGCGCAAGGCCGATGTTCATCTTCACTGCCGCGATCAGCGTCGGCACGCTGCCCGGCAGCACAACCTTGGTCAGCACCTGCCAGCGGCTGGCGCCAAAGGTGTGGGCAAGCTTGACCTTATTCAGGTCGATGCCGCGGAACCCCGCATACACCACCATGATGGTCACGAACACCGCAATGGCAACCGCCATGCCGTACACCGCATAGTCCGAGCCCAGCCACAGGTAGAAGATGGGCACGAACGCGATCTTGGGCATGGCGTTCGCCACCACCAGGAAGGGGTCGAGCACCTTGTAGAGAAAGTCGGACCACCACAGCGCGGCCGCCACCACAATCCCGATGACCATGCTCAGCACAAAGCCCACCAGCGTGGCCGACAGCGTCGTCATGATGTGCTTGCCCAGGCTGCCGTGATTCCACAGCTCGATGAAGGTGGGCCACAGCGCGCTGGGATAGCTGGTGAGCAGCGGATTGACGATGTGCATGCGCGGCAGGATTTCCCATGCGCATAAGAAAACGACCAGGAGCAGCGCCTGGGCGACGCGGATATTGCGGCGGCGCGCGCGGTCGCGGCGCAGGTAGTTGAGGTATTTATCGCTGGGCGCGGGGACGGCGCGCAACGGGACGGTATTGGCAATCGGCGCGTTCATGGCTCAGCCCTCCACATGGACGTCCAGCTCGTCCCAGAGCTGTTTGAAATAGGTGTTGAATTCCGGCCGCGAACGCGCCTGGAACGGGGTGGGGCGGACCTGGCCGTCGCCGTAGTGGATGCGGTACTGGCTCTTGAGCCGCCCGGGCCGGCGCGACAGCACGATCACGCGATCGGTCATGGCGATGGCTTCGCCGATGTCGTGCGTCACCAGCACCACCGTCTTGCCCTCGCGGCGCAGGATGTCCACGACCTCGTCCGAGATGGCCAGACGGGTCTGTGAGTCCAGGGCCGAGAACGGTTCGTCCAAGAGGATCACGTCGGGTTCGGTGACCAGCGTGCGCGCCAGCGCCGCGCGCTGGCGCATCCCGCCCGAGAGCTGCCGCGGCGTGTGCGACAGGAACGCGCCCAGGCCGCATTTTTCAAGCAGGTGCACGGCGCGCGCCTCGCTGCGCGCGTCGCGCCGGCCCTGAATTTCGGCGCCCAGCATCACGTTATCCAGGATGGTGCGCCACTCGAACAGGTAGTCCTGCTGCAGCATGTAGCCGATGCGGGCGTTGGGCTTGGTGACCGCCTGCCCGTCGACCAGCACCGCGCCCGACGTCGGGGGAATCAGGCCCGCGATCAGCGACAGGAGGGTGCTCTTGCCACAGCCGCTTTGGCCGATCAGGCTGACGAACTCGCCCGGGGCCAGGCTGAACGACACGTTGGACAGCGCTTCGGTCTCGCCTTCCGGCGTGAAGTACGACAGACAGACGTCGCGCAGTTCGATCTTGGACGTGGCGGCCGCCGGCTTGAGGTTGTGGATGGCGGCTCCCATCATTGGGCCTTCTTGGCAAAGTCGGCGATCACCACGTCCTCGTACTTCACGCGGGCGCTGTCCTTCATGACCGCGCTGGCGATCAGCATGTCCTGAAGCTGCGTCATCGCCTGGGCCGTCACGAGCGGCGTGGTCTTCCAGATCTGATATTGCTTGTAGCGCTCGATCGCCTCGGTCACCGCGGCCTGATCCATGCCGGGAAAGAAGGTCATGATCTGCGGGGCCAGCGTGGCCGCGGGCGTGTCCTTCACGTACTTCTCGGCGCGCGCCACCACGTCGGTCCAGGCCTGGATGACCTTGGGGTTGTCGCGGATGTACTTGTCGGTGGCGGTGAACACCGTGTAGTCGACCTGGCCCACCTCATGTCCCACGGACGCGACGATGTGCCCCTTGCCGTTGCGCACCAGCTCGCCGGCCTCGGGTTCCAGGAAGATGCCGTATTCGCCCTGGCCCGCCATCCAGGCGCCGGCGCGCGCGGGGATGCCGATGTTGTTGAGCAGCTTCACGTCCTTCTGCGGATCCAGGCCATGCTTGCGCAGCGCGGTTTCCAGGAACACGATCGGATTGGATCCGGGGCGAAAGCCGATGACCTCCTTGCCCTTGAGCATGGACCAGTCGAACTTGTCGACCGGCTTGCGCGCCAGCAGGAAGAAGCCGTCGGTGGCGGTCAGGCCGGCGAAGATCTTCGGTTTGACCGGCGATTCGCTGTTCTGCACGTAGATGGACGCCTCGGGCCCGATCAGCACGATGTCGGCGCTGCCCGACAAGAGGGCGGTCATGCCTTTGTCGGTGCCTTGTGACGTCTTCATGGATACGTCCAGGCCGGCGTCCTTGAAGTAGCCCTGCGACAGCGCGATGTATTTGGGCACGTACAGGATGGATCGCACCACCTCTTCGTATCGCACCTTCACGGGGGGATTCAGGGCTTCGGCCTGAGCGGCCAAAGGGGCAAGCAGCGCGAGCAGCGCCGCGCCTGCCAGGCGGGGCAAGGGCGAGGTCTTCACGGGACTTTCTCCTGCGTCTTGAATGCCACGCCGACAATCGGCGCAACACGGCCAATGGGATGGATCGACTGCAACAACAGGGAAGCCCGAACAGTGCACGCCCGGGCCGGTGAGGCTTGGATCGAATACTATATTCAAGACAAGCGGGCGACAAGCCTTTTGCGATTGGCGTTTTTCTCTATGGACGCGCGTTGCCGTTGCCCCGAAAATTCGAGACTGGAATACCAATTGGTATACAAAATAAGATTTTGAGCCGTTGAGGCGGGCTCATGCCATCGTAGGCGGGAGCGGGCTCGACGCCCATCGGCCAGGAATACGGGCCGCGCGCGGCGCGCCGCCCGCCATCGTCCCTAGACTGGGCGTCGCATCACACCAGGACTTCGTTCAGGAAGGCCGAAATGTCGGCCACTTCCTCGGCACAGACCGAGTGCGGCATCGGATACGTATGCCAGCGCACGTCATAGCCCAGGCGCTTGAGTTCGGCCAGCGACGCTTCGGCGCGCGCCAGCGACACGACCGGGTCGTACTGGCCGTGGGCCATGAAGATGGGCGTGGCGTCGTTGGCAGGCTGGCGCTCGGCCTCGGCGCTATCCACCAGCGGCAGATAACCCGACAACGCCATCATGCCCGCCAGTTTTTCATTCAGCCGCAGGCCGGTGTGCAGGGTCATGGCGCTGCCCTGTGAAAAACCCGCCAGCACGATGTTGGACGTGGGAATGCCACGCGCGTTTTCGCGCGCGATCAGCTTGTGGATGGCCGCTTCCGAGGCGCGGATGCCGCGGCCGTCTTCCACTCGCACCAAGTCCATCACCAGGATGTCGTACCAGGACCGCATCGCCATGCCGTTGTTGATCGTCACGCGCTGCACGGGCGCGTTCGGGAACACGAAGCGCACGCCGAGTCCGGCGGGCAACTGCAGTTCCGGCACGATGGGCGCGAAATCGTTGCCGTCGGCGCCCAGCCCGTGCAGCCAGATCACGGCGTGCGTGGGGTTGGGGGCGGTTTCGATCTCGATGCAGTCGAGCAGGTCGGTTGCGGTCATGGATGGGCGGTCAGCAATTAGAGGGTGAGCGTCTTGAGGGCCTGGAACAGCGCGCGGTAATGCTTCTTTTGCGGCTCCTGGCCCTGCAGCAGCGACGCGTTGGCCAGCTTTTCCTTGCGGGCGGCCCGGATCAGCGTGCGCAGTTGCTGCACGTCGGCCTGCGGATTGTTGTTCAGCAGGCGCGTGAAGGCGTCGTCGTCATCGAGCAGCCGGTCGCGCAGCGTTTCCAGCCGGTGCATGGCGGCCGTTTCCTCGCGGGAGCCGTTCTCCCAGACGTCGAGTTGCTTGCGAATGACGTCGGCCGGCGCGTCGCGCATCAGCTTGCCGACGAAGTGGACCTGGCGCCGCAGGCCTTCGCGGCCGGTGGTGCGCTGCGCCATGCGGATCGCTTCGTACAGGCGCTCTTCGAGCGGCAGTTGCTTTAGACGTTCGGGCGACAGCGCGATCAATTGCTTGCCCAGGTCCAGCAGGGCGTGCATTTCACGCTTGACCTGGGACTTGCTGGGACGGTCGTAGCCGTTCTCGTCGTAACCGTCGTCGACGGAATCTTCTTGGGGATGGGAATTCATGGAAAACTGCGCAATGACAGACTTGGCTATGATAACCGTCTCTGCAAATTGGACTGCAATGGTTAAAACCTCCTCATCCTTGCCGCTGGCGGCGAATCACGCGCGTTTTTCCGAACTTGTCGAGCAAACCCTGGCCTACGCGCGCCAGATCGGCGCTTCCGACGCCGCCGCGGAAGTTTCGGAAAGCCTGGGACTGTCCGTCTCGGTGCGCAAGAACGACATCGAAACCGTTGAGCAAACCCGCGACCGGGCGCTGGACCTGACGGTCTACGCCGGCCAGAGCCGCGGTTCTGCCTCGACGTCCGACTTCTCCGAGGCCGCGCTGCGCCAGACGGTCGAAGCCGCCTGGCACATCGCTCGCCACACCGCCGCCGACCCGGCCGCCGGCCTGCCCGACGCCGCCCAGCTGGCCACCGAATTCCCTGACCTGGATCTGCATCGCGCCTGGACCGTCTCCACCGAGGAAGCGGCCGAACTGGCGCTGCGCGCCGAGCGCGCTGCCCGCGAGGTCGATTCGCGCATCACCAACACCGACGGCGCCACCGTCGGCACGTACGAAGGCCAGTTCGTGATGGGCAACACGCGCGGCTTCCTGGGCGGCTATCCGTATTCGCGCCACAGCCTGTCCGTGGCGCCCATCGCCGGCCGTGGCAACGGCATGCAGCGCGACTACTGGTATTCCTCCGAACGCGATCCTGCCAAGCTGGCGTCGCCCGAGGCCATCGGCCGGTATGCCGCCGAACGCACGCTGTCGCGCCTGTCGGCGCGCCGTGTTCGCACCGGCAAGTTCCCGGTTCTGTTCGAGGCGCCGCTGGCGCTGGGCCTGGTTGGCGCGCTGACGCAGGCCGTCAATGGCGGGGCGCTGTACCGCAAGGCGAGCTTCCTGGTCGATTCGCTGGGCAAGCCGCTCTTTCCCAAGCACATCAACCTCGTTGAAGATCCGCACATCCGCGGCGCGATGGGCAGCTCGCCGTTCGACGACGAAGGCGTGCGCACGCGCCGCCGCGATGTGGTCTCGGCCGGTGTGCTGGAAGGCTATTTCCTGTCGTCCTATACCGCGCGCAAGCTGGGCATGACCACCACCGGCAACGCCGGCGGTTCGCACAACCTGGTGTTCAGCTCCACGCAGACCCGGCGCGGCGACGATTTCGAAGCCATGCTCAAGAAGCTGGGCACGGGCTTTCTCGTCACCGAGCTGATCGGGCAGGGCGTCAACTACGTGACGGGCGACTACTCGCGCGGCGCTTTCGGCTATTGGGTCGAAAACGGCCAGATCCAGCACGCGGTGCAGGAAGGCACCATCGCCGGCAATCTGGCTGACATGTTCCAGCAGATCGTTGCGGTGGGCGCCGACACGATCTCGCGCGGCACCAAGACCACTGGCTCCATCCTCATCGAGCAGATGGCCATTGCCGGCACCTGATCGCGCCCGCCGGCGGCGCGCCGCGCGCCGCCGGCTCCTGTTTTGCCCGCTTTGCAATCCCTTGCCTTTCCGGGATTTCCTCTAGCCGTTCCTGTGTTCGCCAGCGTGTAATATCCGGCGGGTATTGCTCGAAGTCCCGGGTGTTGCTGTATAGGAGCAAAGT
>JAEYVD010000868.1 GCA_023432075.1 Pseudomonadota bacterium
GGGCCATGAGTGGTCCTCCTTAGGTACTGTCTATTGAGAGATGGTTGAAGCCTTGCTGAATGGCGTGATTTTACGGGGGAATCGAAGAAAGGTCTTGCAACGGCCGGTATCCTATCCATTCAGGTGAAACCGCAAGGGCTAGGACGGCTGATATCCCGCCTTGCGGCCCCGCCCATGCGGACCAGAAGACCGGCAAGCCCGGCCTTTGCCGCCCCGCTGGTGGCCTAGGGCTATGGCCTAGGGCCTGCCCGCGTGCGGCACGTCCACCTGGGTCGCCAGGATGCGGGCCTGGGGTTTGGCCCGGCGATTGGCTTCGACGAAATCCGGCGCCGCCGCCATGAAGAGCGTCCTGCCGTCCGGACCGCCCATCGCGGCCGCGAAGATGCCGAACTCGCCCGTGTCGATCTGCTCCAGGATCCTGCCGCCCCGCTCGACCCGCACGATGCGCTTGCCGATGGCATCGCCCACCCACAGCGCGCCTTCTTCGTCGAGCGCGCCGCCGTCCGGGGCAATCTGTGACGCGGCGATCAGTGTGGCCAGATCGTCGCTGGCGGGCAGTTCGCCGAAGTTGGCCCAGTCGCGGCGCGGGCCCAGCACGCCATTGGGCTCGATGTCGAATTCGGAAATACGGTTCGCGAACGTCTCGTTGACGATCAGCGTCTTGCCATCGGGCGTGATGAACGACCCGTTGGGAAAGCACAGCCCGTCCGCGACCACCTGCGCCACGCCGTCAGGGTCCACGCGCACCAGCGTGGTCGTGCGGACGGCTTCGCCCGCCATGATGTCGAACCCGAAGTTGCCCACGTATGCCCTGCCCTGCGCGTCCACCACCATGTCGTTGATGTGGCCGCCGGTCAATGCGGACAGGTCCGCGTGGACCGCCAGCGTGCCGTCCGCCTCGCGGCGCAGGAGCTTGCGGTCTTTCATGGAGGCGATCAGGAGCCGGCCGTCGGGCAGCCAGCCCAGGCCGGAGGGCTGCTGCGGCACCAGGCAGACGCGGTCGACCCCGCCCTGCAGCGTCACCGTGATGACCTGCCCGGTATAGAAGTCCGAGGCCCACAGACGGTTTTCGTGCCAGCGCAGCCCTTCCAGATACGTGTAACCGGAAGCCAGTACGGACAATTCGCGATTCGGCATTGCTTTGTCTCCCATGTCGCCCCGCGCGGGGCGGGTTCCCAGGTGGCGCCCGGCCTTCCTTGATGAGACCGGAAGGGGCATTCTGGCACGGCTGATCCGTCCCTAAACTGACAACTGGCTGTCAGGTTTGCGGCGTTAACATCGCGCCCCAAGGGTTAACCCGCGCAGTACCTGGACCCCTGGCATGTCCGTCACCGGACCGCCCGCCCCCGCCTTCATGCCGGCGGACCTGGCCCCACGGGCCAAGCGGCGGCTCCCGTTTTCCCGTATTCAACATGAACACTAAGAAGCTGACGCGTTATATCGGCATCGCCATGGTGCTGGGCATCGTGGTGGGCTACTTCTGCAACAAGTTCGCGCAGAACCAGCAGGAGGCGGCGCAGATCGCCTCGTACTTCAGCCTTGTCACCGACATCTTCCTGCGCATGATCAAGATGATCATCGCGCCGCTCGTGTTCGCCACCCTGGTGACCGGTCTGGCCAGCATGAGCGACGCCAGCGCGGTGGGCCGCATCGGCATGCGCGCCATGATCTGGTTCATCGCCGCCTCCGCGATCTCGCTGCTGCTAGGCCTGGCGCTGGTCAACATCTTCCAGCCCGGCGCGCACATGAACCTGGCGATTCCGGACGCGGGGCTGACGTCGGGCCTGAAGACGGGCGATTTCACGCTCAAGGCATTCATTGCGCACGTGTTTCCCAAGAGCATCGCCGAAGCGATGGCCAACAACGAGATCCTGCAGATCCTGGTGTTCTCGCTGTTCTTCGGCGCCGCGCTGTCGTTCATCCGCGGCAAGGGCCACAACACGATCTACAACATGATCGACGAGCTGGCCAAGATCATGTTCCGCGTCACCGACTACGTGATGCGTTTTGCGCCGCTGGGCGTGTTCGCCGCGATGGCCGCCGCCATCACGACCGAAGGCCTGGGCGTGCTGATCAGCTACGGCAAGCTGATCGGCGAGTTCTATCTTGGCCTGGCCCTCTTGTGGGCCATTCTGTTCGGCGTCGGCTACCTGTTCCTGGGCAAGTCCACATTCCGCCTGGGCGGCCTCATCAAGGAGCCGACCCTGCTGGCCTTCTCGACCGCGAGCAGCGAATCGGCCTATCCCAAGACGATCGAGGCGCTGGCGCGTTTCGGCGTGTCCAAGCGCATTTCCGGGTTCGTGCTGCCGCTGGGTTACTCCTTCAACCTTGACGGCTCGATGATGTACCAGTCGTTCGCCGTGCTGTTCATCGCCCAGGCCTACAACATCGAGATGAGCTTTACGCAGCAGCTCACCCTGCTGCTGGTGCTGATGGTGACGAGCAAGGGCATGGCCGGCGTGGCGCGCGCCTCGCTGGTGGTGGTGGCCGCGACGCTGCCGATGTTCCACCTGCCCGAAGCCGGCCTGCTGCTCATCATGGGCATCGACCAGTTCTTCGACATGGGCCGCACCGCCACGAACGTGGTCGGCAACAGCCTGGCCACGGCCGTGATCGCCAA
>JAEYVD010000876.1 GCA_023432075.1 Pseudomonadota bacterium
GACATTCCGATCCTGGCGCCGATGATCAAGCGCGAACTGCTGTACCGCCTGCTCATGAACGGCCAGGGTGTCGTGCTGCGCCAGACGGTGCTGCAAGACAGCCAGCTCAACCGCGTGGCCAAGGCGATCCGCATCCTGCGCGACAATTTCGCACAACCGTTGCGGGTGGAAGAGATTGCGCGCGACGTGCACATGAGCGTGTCGTCGCTGCATCATCATTTCAAGCAGGCCACCGCCATGAGCCCGTTGCAATATCAGAAGCACCTGCGGCTGCAGGAAGCGCGGCGGCTGATGCTGACGGACGATGCCGGCGTGGCGCTGGCCGCGCATGCCGTGGGCTACGAGAGTTCCTCGCAGTTCAGCCGCGAGTACAGCCGCCTTTTCGGCGCGCCGCCGCTGCGCGACAAGCAGCGCTGGAAGGACGAGACCGCGCTGGCCGCCTGAGCGCTGCCCCGACCCGCGGGTCCCAAGCCGATCTCCCCCCCAAGCCTCGAAGACGACCCGGATTTGTCCGCGTAATGCCGCATTTCTAGGGAATCGGCGCCGCGCGCCTTAATATGCTCGGCGGCCCACCGACGACCTGAGAGGATTTTGCATGCACGACCTGAATGACCTTTATTTCTTCGTGGAGGTCGTCAAGCATGGCGGATTCGCGCCGACCGGCCGGGCGCTGAACATCCCGAAATCCCGCCTGAGCCGGCGCATTGCCCAACTGGAAGAGCGCCTTGGCGTGCGCCTGATCCAGCGGTCCACGCGGACGTTCGCCGTGACCGAACTTGGGCAGGAATACTACGACCAGTGCCTGGCGATGCTGGCGGGCGCCGAAGCGGCGCAGGATGTCATCGACCGCACCCACGCGGAACCGCAAGGCACCATCCGCATCGCCGCACCGCCCGCGCTCATCTACTACTTCCTGGGCGACGTGGTCGCGCGTTACATGGAAAAGTGCCCCAAGGTGAACGTCTACCTGAAAAGCTTCAGCCGGCCCGTGGACGTGCTGCGCGAAGGCTTCGACCTTGCGGTACGGGTGCGCTTTGGCGCCATCGAAAGCAGCGATCTGGTCATGAAGAACCTGGGCATGAGCTGCCAGAGCCTGGTCGCCAGCCCCGCGCTAGCCCGTTCATTGCCCGACCCCGCCGACTTGCAGACGATCAGCCGGCAACCCACCCTGGCGCTGGGGACCGAGCAGCGCGAATGCCAGTGGCGCCTGCTGGGCCCCGGCAACGCGCGTCTGGCGGTACCCTTCATGCCCAGGCTGGTCACGGACGACATGCTGGCGCTCAAACAGGCCGCGCTGCGGGGCGTGGGTGTCGTGGCCCTGCCCCTCCTGATGATCCGCGAGGAACTTGACGCGGGCACGCTCGTGACCGTGGGCGCCCCCTGGCAGCCCGAGCCGGGCAGCGTGCATGCCGTCTTTCCGTCGCGCCGCGGCCTCTTGCCGGCCGTGCGCGAACTCTTGGATTTCATGGGCGCGGAGTATCGGGAAAACGCGCGTCGCGAAGCCGAAAGCCAGGCGCGTCACGGCATTCCCACCCTGAACGCCCTTTCCTCAGCGTTCAATTTATAGATCGCTGAGACGCTAATCGCCTAGCTACCGGACAGCCATGAAAAAGGCCCAGGCGATATGCCTGGGCCTTTTTCATTTCGCCTTGCGGGCGAAGGGATACGCCTGTTGCGCCAGGAAGGTTCCTGGCATGTCGTTGTCCAGAATGCCGTAGTTCTGCGGCAACCGGTTTCCCGCGCCCCGCACCGCGGTGCCGAACAGGTAATCGATGAAGGAAAAGTGTGCCGCGTAGTTCTTATCGATCGCTTCGGTATCGGACGAATGGTGCCAGTGGTGAAAGTCCGGCGTGACGATGATGTAGCGCAACCAACCCCACGGCAGCTTCACGTTGGAATGGATCAGCACTGCCTGAAAGCCCACGATGATGATGTAGGCGTCGAGCACGGCCTTTGAAAAGCCCAGCACGAACAGCACGCCCAACACGGCCACGCGCGTGATCAGCAGTTCCACGATGTGCAGCCGCGAGCCGGCCAGCCAATCCAGCGTCCGTGTGCTGTGGTGCACCGCGTGGAAGCGCCACATGAACGGCACCTCGTGATAGATGCGGTGCGCGCCATACTGCGCCAGGTCCGCCACCAGCACCGCCACAAAAAGCTCGAGCAGATACGGCATGGACTGGATCGCCTGCTGCAGCGGCTCATAGGCCGCCCAGGAAAACAGGCGGTGGATGAAGAAGTTGATGCACAGCAGCACGGCCCCCACCGACAGGTGATTGAAGAGGAAGTGCTTCATGTCCACCTGCCACTCCCCCCTGAACACGGGCTGGCCGGGATAGAGCGGCGTCAGCTTTTCGAAAATGATGAAGACGGTGCTGGAAGCCAGGAGGTCCAGGATGAACCAATCGAGTCCCAGATAAGGATGGCCGCCCGTGTTCGAGGCCGTCACGGCGACCTGGCTGCCGCCCGCCGCGACCGCGCAGCAGACCAGTACGAAGGCCGAGATGTTCAGCCAGCGCTGCCGGCCAAGCACGGTGTTGGCCAGCGCGATCGATCCCGACACCAGCAGCGCGCTGAACAGCAGCGTGCGCATCGCCTCCACCGAATAGAAACTGCGCAGCTCCGGCGTGGTGAGGTAGGCGGGGAAGTGAAATGCCAGCACGCCCAGCACCGAAAGGATGGCCAGGAAAAGCGCGATCACGCCGCTCATCATGCCGGTGCCGGCGTGAATCCGGCCGTCCTGTTTGAAAAGGTCCAACACTCTGCGGAAGACCGGGGCGCGCACTTTCATGGGTGTTCTGGGGACAGTCCAAAGGGAAGCGAGTGTATCGCCGGGGACGGACCGCTCTGTAATGAAAGGTGAACGTACGCGACAGAATGGCTCATTTCGTGGGCGCCCTTGCGCACCATCAACGGGTAGCAGGCAGGCGGCGAGTCCCACGGTTGACAAGCCGTTGGCGTTGGCGTGTCATGGGCTTGACGCTGATGAGGGCGTCGAGCCAGGCGCATCGTCGGTCCCGTCAACCGGTTCCTCAAGAGGCCTTTATGTTCCCTGAATACCGCGAGCTCATTACCCAACTGAA
>JAEYVD010000882.1 GCA_023432075.1 Pseudomonadota bacterium
CCGAAGGTCGAGATGAACGGCACCCCGATGGTGAACTCGTCCACGACCTGCTTGCGGCCGGTGACCTTGTCGTCCAGCGTGATGGCGCCGTCCTCGATCACCATGTTGTTGAGCGAAAAGCGCGGCAGCCCTTGGTCTGGCTTGGGCGGCTCTTGGGGTTTGGCGGCGGCCAATTCGGCCACGCGTTGTTCTATATCAGAGAAATTGAAGCGCAGGACGTCTTCGCGAACGATGGCGATGTTAGGCTGCCGAAGCGTCAGACGGTCGACCACTGGCGCGAACCAGAACAGCGACGTCCACGACGCGCTGGCATCCAGTTCAGCCAAGGTCAAAAGCGGCGTCTGCGAGCCAGGCTGCGCCACCGCCAGGTCGCGCGCGCGGACGGTCAGCGTGAACGGATTGAAGGTGATCTTGCCGACGGAAACGTCGCGTCCGATCATTTTTGCGACGTCATCCGTCAGGACGCCGTGCAGCACCTTGGGCACCTGCCAGGCTGCCACGCCAAACAGAATCAGCACGAACGCCACAATACCCAGGAGAATCTTGCCGGCGCGTCGGGTGAACCGTAGCTTGGGCATCCGCACGGGCATTGAAAGTCTCCTGATACACATTGAAGGCGATCCAACCTTCCTCTGACTGCTGGCGCGATTATCGCGCCCCCTTAACTGCTCGTCTATCATAGGCGGAACAGCGGACCCCGCCGGCCAGCCCGGCCCCGCTCTTTTCATTCATTAACAATTCTTGATCCCGATTTCCATGTCCGAGACCACCCCCACCTTGAGTCACCTGGACGAAGCCGGCCAGGTCCGCATGGTCGACGTCATCGCCAAGACGGACACCGAACGCGTGGCGGTCGCCGCCGGCAGCATCCGCATGAACGCCGTCGCCTATGGCCTCTTGACCCAACCCGGCCAAGGCAAGGGAGAGGTGCTCAACACGGCGCGCGTGGCCGCAATCCTGGCCGCCAAGCGCTGCGCCGACATGATCCCCCTGTGCCACAGCCTGCCGCTCGCGTTCGTCGGCGTGGATTTTGCCTTGAACGACGCCGAGCATCGCATCGACATCCTGGCCACCTGCCGCACCAGCTACAAGACGGGCGTCGAAATGGAAGCCATGATGGCGTGCAGCGTGGCCGCGCTGACCATCTACGACATGTGCAAGGCCGCAGACAAAGGCATCGTGATCGAACAAGTTCGCCTCAAGTACAAGGCGGGAGGTAAAAGCGGTGAATGGCGCAACGATTAATCTGCTGTACTTCGCGCGCGTTGCCGAACTGGTCGGCAAGCGCACCGAAACCTGGCCCCTCGCGGGCGAATCCACCGGCGCGCAGCTGCTGGCCGCGCTGGGCGAACGCTATCCCCAGCTGGAACCGGCCACGCGTCTGAAGCTGGCCATCAACCAGACGCACGCCAAGCCCACCGCCCCGATCCGCGCGGGCGACGAGGTCGCGGTGTTCGAACCGGTCACCGGAGGCTGACGCCATGATTCGCGTCCAGGAAGCCGACTTCGACGGCGCGGCGCTGACCGCCGCGCTGCGGGAATCCGCCGGCCCCGGCGTGGGCGGCATCGTGACGTTCGTGGGCTACGTGCGCGACTACGCGCCCGATACCCCCACCGACACGCTTTTTCTCGAACACTATCCGGGCATGTGCGAGCGCGAGCTCGAAGAAATCGCCGCCACGGCACGCACGCGCTGGAACCTGGCTGGCACGGTCATCGTGCACCGCGTGGGCGCGCTGCACCGCAACGCGCAGATCGTCTTCGTGGCGGCGGCCAGCGCCCATCGCGGCGACGCCTTCCGCGGCTGCGAATACATCATCGACGCGCTCAAGACGCGCGCGCCTTTCTGGAAGCGCGAAACCCTCGCCGGCGGCAACAGCTTCTGGGTGGAACAGCGCCAATCCGACCAGGACCGCACGGACGCCTGGGACGAAGACATTGCCGACAACAAGGAGAATCCATGAGCGAAGCCACCCCGGTCCCGCTGGGCTGCGGCGTACTGACCGTCAGCGACACCCGCAGCGCGGGCGACGACACGTCCGGCAATCTGCTGGCGCACAGCCTGGCGCAGGCCGGCCATCAGTGCGTGCGCCGCGACATCGTGCGCGACGACATCTACCAGATCCGCCGCGTCATCAGCGACTGGATCGCCGACCCCGAGGTGCAGGTCATCCTGACTACCGGCGGCACGGGCTTCTCGCATCGCGACCACACGCCGCAGGCCATCATGCCGCTGCTGGATCGCGAGATTCCGGGTTTCGGCGAACTCTTCCGCCAGATTTCCTACACCGAGATCGGCAGCTCCACGATCCAGTCGCGCGCGTTCGCGGGGTCGGCCAACCAGACCCTGATCTTCTGCCTGCCGGGCTCAAACAACGCGTGCGAGACCGCCTGGACAAAGATTCTGCGCGAGCAGCTCGACAGCGGCCACGGCCCCTGCAATTTCGCCTCGCAATTTCCGAAACGCGAAGAAGAAGCCTGACCCATGCTGGATTTCGATCAAGCCCAGACCCTGCTGGCCAACGCCGCCGCCCCCCTTCAACGCACCGAGCACGTTGACCTGACGCAGGCCAGCGGCCGCGTTCTGGCCACGCACCTTGACGCCACGGTGGACATTCCGCCGGCCGACAACAGCGCCATGGACGGCTATGCCCTGCGCCTGGCCGACTGGAACCCGCAGGCGCGCCTGCCGATCCAGCAGCGCTGCTACGCGGGCGACGTGCCCGAACCGCTCAAGCCCGGTCACGCCATTCGCCTCTTCACGGGCAGCGTGATCCCGGCGGGCGCCGATGTGGTCGTCATGCAGGAAGACACCACCGAAGCCGACAACCACGTCCAGATTTCGCGCGAACCCCGGCTGGGCCAGCACATTCGCCGCCGCGGCGAAGACACGATGGCGGGCGCCGCGCTGCTGCCGGCGGGCACGCTGCTGCAGGCCGCGCACGTCGCCCTGCTGGCCTCGCAAGGCATGGCAACGATTCCCGTCTACGGCCAGCTTCGCGTCGGCATCCTGACCACGGGCGACGAGCTCGTCCTGCCGGGCCAGCCGCGCGCCACCGAACAGATCTACAACTCCAACGGGCCGATGCTGGCCGCGATGGTGCGCGGCATGGGCGCCCTGCCCGTTCACGTGCTGCATGCCCGCGATACCGAAGCCGATCTGCTGGACGCCTTCAAGACCCTGCTGGCCGATTGCGATCTCGTGCTGAGCGTGGGCGGCGTGTCGGTGGGCGAACGTGACCTCGTCAAACCGGCGCTGGCCGCGCTGGGCGGCGAACTGTCGCTGTGGAAGGTGCGCATGAAGCCCGGCAAGCCGGTGGCCCTGGCGCAGATCGA
>JAEYVD010000883.1 GCA_023432075.1 Pseudomonadota bacterium
ATTCGACGGTCGTGCGCTTGCCGGGCACGATGGCGATGTCCCAGGTTTCGCCGCCGATATCGGTGCCGGCCTCGAGCGTGACCTTGGGCGAAAAATAGCCCTGGGTGGCCAGCGCCGCCAGCGTCGCGTCGCGCGCGCGCCGGCGCAGGCGGTTGATTTCACCGCCGTCCTGGTCTTCGGCCAGCCGTGCAATCGCATCGACCGCCTGGGTGATCGCCTGCAGCGCGGCCGGAGGCACGCCCCCGGGGTCCACAATGACTTCCGGGCGCTTGGCCAACGCCTCGCCCGCCAGCATGCACAGTCCTGCCAAAAAGGCGCGGGCAGCCCACCGCATGCTTCAGGTCGGTTGTTGTACGACGATGGAGGGAAACTTTCCGGCCATGTCGCGCGGAAGCGCCGCGACGCCCGCGGCCAGCTTTCGAGCGATCGCGCGGTACAGCGACGCGGCCTCGCTGCCCGCATCGGACACGACGGTCGGCGTGCCGGCATCGGTCTGCTCGCGAATCGCCAGGGTCAGCGGCAGGCTGCCCAGCCACGGCGTCTGGTATTGCTCGGCCATGCGCTGGCCGCCGCCTTCACCGAAGATGTGCTCGGCGTGGCCGCACTGCGAGCAGATGTGGATGGCCATGTTCTCGACCACGCCCAGAATCGGCACCTCCACCTTCTGGAACATCTTCAGGCCCTTGCGCGCGTCCAGCAGCGCCACGTCCTGCGGCGTGGTGACGATGACCGCGCCAACGACCGGCACCTTCTGCGCCAGCGTCAAGGCCACGTCGCCCGTGCCGGGCGGCATGTCGACGATCAGGTAATCCAGGTCGCGCCAGTTGGTCTGGCGCAGCAGCTGCTCCAGCGCCTGCGTGACCATCGGTCCGCGCCAGATGGCGGGGGAATCGGCATCGATCAGGAAACCGATGGAGTTGGCCTGCAGGCCGTGGCCGGTCAGGGGCTCCATGCTCTTGTTGTCCAGGCTTTCGGGACGGCCGGAGATCCCCAGCATCGTCGGCACGCTGGGGCCGTAGATATCGGCGTCCAGCAGGCCGACCTTTGCGCCTTCGGCCGCCAGGGCCAGCGCCAGGTTCACGGCGGTGGTGCTCTTGCCCACGCCGCCCTTGCCGGAAGCGACCGCAATAATGTTGCGCACGTTGGGCAGCGGCTTCAGGCCCTTCTGCACCGCGTGGGCACCGACCTTCCAGGTAACGGTGACCTGCGCATCGGGCGCGCCGGCTTGCGCCAGCGCGCGCACGGCGATGTCGCGGACCTGTTCGCGGACGGCGTCGGCGGGATATCCCAGCTCCAGCGTCAACGCGACACGGCCGCCAGCCAGTTGAATGTCACGATCTTTTACAGAAACACCCAAATCCAAACCGGTATTCGGGTCTTGCGCGGCGCGCAGTGCGGCGCGGATGTTTTCTATCGTTATACTCATGTCACTATGGTTCCGTAGGCAGCGCGGCGTCTGCGGGCCGCCATCCCCTAAAGGATAGCGGATACACGGGAACCTTTCGCTGCGTTTTGCATCCGACATTCATGACCAACACACTTATCCGCTTCTTTCGTGCCGTCTTATTCGCCGCCCTGGCCTTGATCGGCATGGCGATGGCGCTGGTGTTCATGCTTTCCACGGCATTCGCCGTGGCGATCCTTTATGTGGTCGCCAAGGTGCGCGGCAAGCCCTTCGGCGTTCGCGCCTATTGGAGCCAGCGCCAAGGCGCCCGCCCTGGACCCTTCCAGTCCGCCACCGCTCCGTTTGCCACGCAACCGCGTGGCGACGTGATCGACGTCGAGGCCCGCGAAATCCGCTGACGGCGGTTTTCCACTAGCTTGCGCGTAAATCCGCGCAAGCTGGCCGTTGCGTGTTGCGCAAGGTCGCACGAAACGCCCCGGCCACGTTTCCCTCAACCCGCCTGATTCGCGTCAATGCGATGGGCGGGTTGTGTGCTTTCCGGCCCCCCGCCGCGGGCAGGCCTGCGCGCTTGCCCTAAAATGGCCGCCAAATCCCTTTTCCCCTCAACCTCAGTCGACAACCATGTCTCGCACCCTCTTTGTCACCACTGCGCTGCCCTACGCCAACGGATCCTTCCACATCGGCCACATCATGGAGTACATCCAGGCCGATATCTGGGTTCGTTCGATGCGAATGGCGGGCCACACGGTGCACTTTGTGGGTGCGGACGACGCGCACGGCGCGCCGATCATGCTGAAGGCCGAGAAGGAAGGCATCACGCCGCAGGCGCTGGTTGCGCGCTACGCGGCCGAGCGTCCCCAGTATCTGAACGGCTTTCACATCCGCTTTGACCACTGGCACTCGACTGACTCGGCGGAAAACGTCGCGCTGTCGCAGGACATCTACCGCGCCCTGAAAGCCCAGGACCTGATCGAAACGCGCTCCATCGAGCAGTTCTACGATCCGGTCAAGGGCATGTTCCTGGCCGACCGCTACATCAAGGGCGAGTGCCCCAAGTGCCATGCGAAGGACCAGTACGGCGACTCCTGCGAGGTCTGCGGCGCGGTCTACGCGCCCACCGAACTGATCAACCCGTATTCCGCGCTGACGGGCGCCACGCCCGTGCTGAAGTCTTCCGACCATTTCTTCTTCAAGCTGTCCGACCCGCGCTGCGTCGAATTCCTGCAGCAGTGGACCACGGGTTCCAACAAGGCGGGCGCCAAGCACCTGCAGCCGGAAATGCTGGCCAAAACGCGCGAGTGGCTGGGCGGCGAAGACGGCGAAGCCAAGCTGGGCGACTGGGACATTTCCCGCGATGCGCCTTACTTCGGCATCGAGATCCCTGACGCGCCGGGCAAGTATTTCTACGTCTGGCTGGACGCGCCGGTGGGCTACCTGGCGTCGCTCAAGTCGTATTGCGCGGTCAAGGGCATGGACTTCGATGCCCTGCTCGACCCCAACGGCGACACCGAACAGGTCCACTTCATCGGCAAGGACATCGTGTACTTCCACGCGCTGTTCTGGCCCGCCATGCTGAAGTTCGCCGGCCGCAAGACGCCGGACGCCGTCAACGTGCACGGCTTCATCACCGTCAGCGGCGAAAAGATGTCCAAGAGCCGCGGCACCGGCATTTCGCCGCTGCGCTACCTGGAACTCGGCATGAATGCCGAATGGATGCGCTACTACATTGCCGCCAAGCTGAACGCGCGCGTCGAAGACGTGGACTTCAATCCCGAGGACTTCATCGCGCGGGTGAACAGCGACCTGGTCGGCAAGTACGTCAACATCGCCAGCCGCGCCGCCAGCTTCATCACCAAGCACTTTGACGGCGTGCTGGGCTATTCGGGCGACACGGCCGCGCTGTCCGCCGAATACGCCGAGCAGGCCGAGTCGATCCGCGCCGCATTCGAAGCCCGCGAATACAACCGCGCCATCCGCGAGATCATGGCCTACGCCGACCGCATCAACCAGGCGTTCGACACCGCGCAGCCGTGGGTGCTGGCCAAGGGTCTGGCCACGGCCGAAGACGCGCAGAAGGCCGCGCTGCAGGACATCTGCTCGCGCTCGCTGGCCGGCTTCAAGGCCCTGTCGGTGATGCTGGCCCCGGTGCTGCCCCAGCTCGCCGAACGCGTTGCGCTGGAATTGTTCGGCGCGCAGGCGCCCTTCACGTGGGCCGATGCCGCGGTGCTGCCGCAGCGCGTCGCGCCGTTCAAGCATCTGATGCAGCGTGTCGAGCCGCAGATGCTGGAAGACCTGTTCGAGCCGCCCGCCGCGCCCGCCGTGGTGCCGGGCGGCGAGCCGCTGGCCGAGACCATCTCCATCGACGACTTCGCGCGCGTCGACCTGCGCATCGCGCAGATCGTCAATTGCGAACACGTCGAAGGCTCGACCAAGCTGCTGCGCCTGACGCTGGACGTGGGCGAAGGCCGCCACCGCAACGTGTTCTCGGGCATCAAGTCGGCCTACAAGCCCGAAGACCTAATCGGCAAGCTGACCGTCATGGTTGCCAACCTGGCTCCGCGCAAGATGAAGTTCGGCGTGTCCGAAGGCATGGTGCTGGCTGCCAGCCATGCGGATGAAGCCGTGGATGCCGGCATCTACGTGCTGGAGCCGTTCCCCGGCGCCAAGCCCGGCATGCGCGTGCGCTAAGCTGCGCCCCCATGCAAAGAGCCCGCAAACGCGGGCTCTTTTTCGTTGCAGCGCCGGATCGGATCAGGCGTTGCTGGGCGCCAGCGCCGGATCCAGCGAGACCCGTTCGTCGAATACGAAGCACTTGCCGTCGTAGCCGGGACCGCCCGTTTCCTCGAAGTACTTGAGGATGCCGCCGTCGAGCTGGTAGACGTTTTCGATGCCGGCTTCGTTCATGTAGATAGCCGCCTTTTCGCAGCGGATGCCGCCCGTGCAGAAGCTGACGACGGTCTTGCCCTCGAGCTGGGCGCGGTTGGCGTCCACCGCGGCGGGAAACTGCGTAAACCGTTCAATACGCCAGTCGATCGCGTTCTTGAAAGTGCCCTCGTCCACCTCGAAGGCGTTGCGCGTGTCCAGCATGACGACGGGCCGGCCATCGTCGTCGACGCCCGCCTCCAGCCAGCGCGCCAGCGTGTGCGCATCGACGCCGGGCGCGCGGCCCGCCGCCGGGCGGATGGCGGGGTGGTTCATGCGAATGATTTCGCGCTTGATCTTGACCAGCAGCTTGCGAAAAGGGACGCCAGTGCTGTGGCTGAATTTGACCTCCAGGTCCGCGAAGCGGGCATCGGCGCGCAGGCCAAGCAGGAAGGTGTCGATGCCGTCGGCCGCGCCCGCGAGGAACAGGTTGATGCCTTCCCCGGCGAGCAGGATCGTTCCCTTGAGCCCGGCGGCGCCCGCCTCGGCGAGCAAGCGCGCGCGAAGATCGGGCAGTTCATCCAGCGCAACGAATTTGTAAGCGGCGATATTGACGACGGCAGTCATGGCAAAGCAGTGAAGATGGACGACGAAGCCCGTAATAGTAATCGCTGGGGGCTCAGTGGCTGACGACCTGCTGCTCGACCACAGCGTCCAGCACCCAATGCACCGGCGCGGCGCCCACCGGGTTGGGTTCGTCAGCCTCGACCACGCGCAGCCGGTAGCGCACGCCGGACTGGTAATTGAAGCCGGTGATCTGGCCATGCCAGACCTGCCACGGCTGGGACGGATCATCCCGCACCAGAAAGCACAGGGCGCGGCCGACGCCGGTATCGCAGGGCACACGCGTGGCATCGACGTAGATCAGCTTGGCGCCTCCCTGGCCGCCCGCCACCGAGTCCACGCGGCGGTCGAAGTCCAGCGTGTCGCCCGAGCGGAGCTTCCATGTCATGCGCTGCGGATTATTGGCGTAATCGAGCGAGCTGGCGGTGATGCTTGTGAGCGACGCCAGGAAATCGCGCTCGATCGCCATGGCCTGCGGCGCGCAGGCGATCTCGGTGGACACCGGATTGCCTCGCACGATCAGGAGTCCGTTGGCGAAGGTGTACGGCGCATTGAACGAATTGCAGCCGGAGTACCCCAGCATTCGGGGCGAGCCCTTGTCATGGACGAACGCCACCGAGATGGACCGCTCGGATGCCGACGGATGCGGCACGGGGCGCAGGGCCCCGCCCGGCAGCACCCAGCGCACCAGATCCCAGTTTGTCTGCACCAGGACATCGGAGGCCGACGCCGGCTGGAAACGCGGATCCTGCCCATCGGCCGCGCGCATTGGCGGCGACGAGCAGGCAACGAGACCCGCGCACAGCAGGACGGGCGCCAGGCGGCGCAGAAGACGGGGTGCTCGCATGCGGGGCCTCGAATCGAACAAGCGGTCAGCGTAAGGGCTCAGGGGGTCGGGGGATCCTGGCGGCGCTCGAACTCCAGCACATCGCCGCCGCGCAGGTTGAACGTCAGGTGACGCGGCGCGCCGCCGCTGTCCAGCGTGAACGTATCGATGACGCGTAGGGCTCGCAGGTAATCGGCTTCCAGCTTCGCGCGTTCGGGCGGCACGCAGGCCATGCGCGTGGAGGCGGGCGCGTCGATGACGAGCTTGTTGCGCTCGAGCTTGTACGTGCCCGTGTAACGGTTGCAGCCGGAAAATCCATTGACCTGGTATTGCTTACCCTGCGCGAGAAAGGTCAGGCGAATGGGTTCGCCGTTGTCGCCATGGGGAATGTCGCGCAGCGCGCCGCCGGGTTGCGCCCAGCGGACCAGTTCCCAACTCGTCTGCGCCAGCGAATCCTTGCTGGTGGCGGCGCTGGCGGCTGCGGCGCCTTCAGGGCGCGCGCCGCCGGTGCCGGCGCAACCGGCCAACGCCGCGGCCAGCAGCGCGAGACAGAGCAATCTGCCGTGCGTGGACAGGTTAGTGGGCATGGACGGGACTCCAATTGGTTCGTACCGTCGTACTGTAACCGGCCTCGCCCAGAGACGCGATTTTCTCCGTCCGACAGCGGTATCCAAAAGATGCACGGTTGAGCCGGAGGTTCTAACGCTGATGATCTCCGGTTCTGCATCGAATGCCGCATGGCGGGGGGTCAGGGCGGCGCGCAGAATCGATGACAGTTGATGACTCCGGCCTAAAAAGTAATACAGGGAAAGAGGAAGCGGAGCCCGCGACGACCGCATGCGCAGTGTCCGGCCCATCGGGCCTGAGAACAATATCGACCGGGGAGATGCGCGATGGGCTTCTTGAGAACCTTACTGGCACTGTCAGTGGTGCTGGACCATCTGGGTGGCGGCTACGCGGACCATCTGGTTGGCGGCAGGCTTGCCGTGCAGCTCTTCTATGTCATCTCCGGCTTCCTGATTTCGTATGTGCTGACGGCAACGGACCACTACCAAGGCGCCACCGGCAAATTCTACGCAAACCGCTCCCTGCGGCTTTTCCCCATCTACCTGGCGGTGGCCGCATTGACGCTCACGGCCCACATCGTGAGCGGCGGCTCGTTCTTCCGCATCTACGAAGCCCTGCCCTTCAGCGCCGAAGTCTTCCTGTTCCTGTCGAACCTCTTCATCTTTGGCCAGGATTGGCTGATGTTTTTCGGCATCCGCGACTCTGCCCTGGCCTTCACGGGCAGCTTCGCCAATAGCGACGTGCCGCTGTACAAAGGCCTGCTGGTGCCGCAGGCCTGGACGCTGGGCGTCGAAATGAGCTTCTACCTGGTGGCGCCGTTCATCCTGCGTTCGCCGCGCAAGCTGCTGGCGTTGCTGGCGGCATCGCTCGCCCTGCGCGCGATCCTGATCTGGACCGGGGTCGGGCGTTCCGATCCCTGGACCTACCGCTTTTTCCCCACGGAGCTGGCGCTGTTCTTGATCGGCTCACTGTCGCACCAGGTGCTGTTGCCGCGGATGAAGGCGTGGACGCAGCGCGTCAAGCGCCTGCCCGAGCTGGGCACCGGCGTCCTGTTCCTCTACGTGGTGGCGCATTTCTCGATCGGCATCAATCCGACCGTGCGCGATGGGCTGGCTGTCCTGCTGTTTGCCGCGCTGCTGCCGCTGGCGTTCCTGTTCCAGTCGCGCCACCGGCTGGACAAGGCAATCGGCGAGCTGAGCTATCCGCTCTACATCTGTCACATGCTGGTGATCATGGCGTTCAGCTGGCTGATGCACGACGTCCAGGAACACCAGCCCATGCTGTTCGCGGCCATGGCGATCACGGGTTGCATCGGATTCTCGGCGGTCTTGAACTACCTGATCGCGGACCCGGTGGAGCGCCTGCGCAGCCGCCTACGTACCGATCCGGCGGGCGTCACCGCGCCCGCGGATGCCTCGCGGCGCCCGCAGGCGCCCGCGCAGCCGATAGGGACTATTCACCGCGTGCCTTGATGTAGGCACTGAGCACCAGCTCGATCTGCCGCCGTTCCTGGTGGCTGAGCCGGGCGTAGGCCGAATACGAAATCGTTTCGAAGGGCCAGGCGGGCGGGTTGGGGGTCTCGGTGGCGGAACCCGGAGCAGTCTGGCCGTGAGGCGCATCCACCATGGGGCCTTCGCCGGTACTGAGCCACAGGGGATTGACGCGCAGGGCGCGCGTCAGCTTGATGAGCGCATCGCTGGAGGGCTGCTGGCGCTGCCCGCTTTCGTAGTTGCCGATGGCGCTTTGCGACAGGTTGCTAGCGACCGCCAAGTCTTTTTGAGTCCACCCCTGAAGCACTCTTGCGTTGCGCAGACGATGGCTAAACGTGTCCAATCGATCAACCCGAGACATTAATTGTTTGGTTTTATTTGATTAAAGCATTTCAGTTCCGCGGCCAAACAAACGGATTAGGCCCCTATTTCCGGGCTAATCCATAAATCGCCGCATGGCCCCCCGGCCCCGCGCACATGCTGCTGCGTGCGCGCCTCTTCTGCTACAAGCCGCCCGCATAAAATTCATATATTTCATCGGCTTGCAACGCACCACCCGACATCGCACCGGCCTCGCCAAGCGGGCCTGCGGCAAAACCGGAGAGCAAAAAGCCGCACGAGTTTATGGGCGTGGCATCAGCCGAAAGAGAAAATAATGTATCGGTAATACATAATACTTTTCTGATGCAAATTGGGGATCAAACGCTGTTTCAATGCGCGCAGCCCGATTTCCCCCGGAAGGACTGTTACCGTCCGAAACCATAGAAACGTATCTTCACAAAAAAACACGCCCGTGTTTAAATGAAACACAGGCGTGCCTCCATCAGGACTCGCGCCCACAACGGCCGGCAACGGCATGGCTACCGCCAGGCGTCCGGCATTTTCTTGGCGCCCACGCCCTGCCGCGCCGCCTCATTGGAAGCATCAATGAACAACACGCTGGATGTCATTTTTCTTGGCAGTGACGACGCCAGGCATGCCAGACTGGTCGAGTCCCTGTCCCACCTGGGATTCAACGTCCGCCGCTGCCACGATCTCGTGGATGTCTACGACAGATTTTCCCGGCGGCCCAGCCCGCTGGTCGTGCTGGAAGCCCCGCTTCCCGATGTGCACAACGCCGCCGTGCGCCTGCGCGCGATCGACCGCAGCCTGGGCATCGTGACCATCGCCCCATTCATCGACGCCGAAAGCCGCATCCGCACCCTGCTGTGCGGCGCGGACGCGTGTCTGCCGCCGGATGTCACGGGCCTGGAGCTTGCGGCTGTCCTGCAGGCGCTGGTGCGCCGCGCGGTCGGGCTGGATGGCCTGGAGACGGGCGCGGATCCGCACACGGCCGAGGAATCGGCCCAGGAAGGCTGGCGGCTGGCGAACAAAGGGTGGACCCTCATCAGCCCCAAGGGCAGGACGCTGGGGCTGACGACGGGAGAACGCGACTTCCTGTCCCGCCTGGTGAACGCGCCGGACCGCAAGGTCAGCCGCGACGCATTCCTTGCCGACGGGGCGGACGAAGCCGACAGCGGCATCACGCGCCGTCGCTTCGTGGATGTGATGATCAGCCGCTTGCGGCGCAAGGCCGCAGCCAATCAGATGACGCTGCCGATCCGCGCGGTCCATGGATGGGGCTACATGTTTGCAGCCGACATCACGCTGGATCTGGACTATCGGGTCACGGCGCCAACCGCGCGCGCGGATGGGCGGGAAGCCTGGCGCAGCGAAGAAGCGGACGCGAACGCGTCCGTGTAAGCACAGCAGCGGACGCATTCGGGTCCCTGCAAGGCCGGCCCGGCACGGATCGCCGGGCGAAAAAAACGCGGCGCTGCCCCCGAAGGGTAAGACGCCGCGCTAAAACAACACGTGAACCCGGAGTCATCGGCCGGCACCGATGCCTTCTACCTGGATCACGCGATTCCAACATTCGTG
>JAEYVD010000250.1 GCA_023432075.1 Pseudomonadota bacterium
GCTGATGGGGCGGCGTATAGTATTGCCAGCCGTTTCCTCCCCTTCCTTGCGCGTTCATGGCTGACATCGCTGGCGAGCGTCCCGATCCGGACGCGCTCTTGAAGACCCTGGACGCCGCCGAGCGGCAAGCGGTGCGCGGCAAGCTGCGTGTGTATTTCGGGTCGTCGGCCGGCGTGGGCAAGACCTACGCCATGCTGGCGGCGGCGCGCGCGCAGGCCGCGCAAGGCACTGACGTGCTTGCCGGCATCGTCGAAACCCACGGCCGCCGCGAGACCGCAACGCTGCTCGATGGCCTGCCGGTCCTGCCGCTTCGCGACGTCGCCTACCGCGGCCACGTGCTCAAGGAATTCGACCTGGACGGCGCGTTGCGCCGCCGCCCTGCGCTGGTGCTGGTCGACGAACTAGCCCATTCCAACGCCCCCGGCTCGCGCCACGCCAAGCGCTGGCAGGACATCCAGGAGCTGCTCGCGGCCGGCATCGACGTCTGGACCACGCTGAACGTGCAGCACCTGGACAGCCTGAACGAGGCCGTCGGCAGCATCACCGGGGTGCGCGTCTGGGAAACGGTGCCCGACGACGTGTTCGACGCGGCCGACGAGGTCATGCTGGTCGACCTGTCGGCCGACGAGCTGCTGCGCCGGCTGAAGGAAGGCAAGGTCTACCTGCCCGAACAGGCTCGCCACGCCTCGCGCAATTTCTTTCGCAAGGGCAATCTGATCGCGCTGCGCGAGCTGGCGCTGCGGCGCACGGCCGAGCACGTGGACGACGACGTGCAGGCGTACCGTCGCGACCGCGCCATCGATTCCGTGTGGCGCACGCGCGAAGCCATCGTGGCCTGCATCGGGTCCGATGCCGACGCCGAATACGTGATCCGCAGCGCCCACCGCATGAGCCAGCAGCTCGATTGCGATCTGCATGTCGTCACCATCGACACGCCGCGCGCCGCGCCGCCCGCCGCTGCCGAGGCCGAGCGGCTGCAACACGGCCTGGCGCTCGCCGATGCGCTGGGCGCGCGCACCGAGACGCTGGCAGGCGGCGACATGGTCGACGCCGTCGTGCGCTACGTGCGCCGCCACAACATTACCAAGGTGATCGTCGGCCGCACCCGCGCCGGCGGATGGCAGCGCGTGCGGCTGTCGCTGACGGCGCTGCTGACCGCCGTCATGTCGCCCGGATGGCTGTGGCGGCGCCACAGCTTTGCCGACCAGCTGGCTGCCGGCTGCCCGGAGATCGACATCGTCCGGCTGGGCGCGCCGCCCGTGCCCCAGCGCGCGCCGCCCCAACACGACCCGCTCACGCTTGGCCGCCGCGCGCGCGCCGCCGACGACGAACGCGGCGCCAGGCCGCTGGCGGGCTACGCGTGGGCGCTCTGCTATTGCGCCGTGGCCACGGCCCTGTCCGCGCTCGTCTTTCCCGCCCTGCACCAGACCAACATCGTCATGCTGTTCCTGCTGGCGGTGGCTGCGGTGGCGCTGCGACACGGACGCGGACCGGCCGCGCTCGCGTCTGTCGTCAGCGTCGGGCTGTTCGACTTCTTCTTCGTGCAGCCCCTGTCTTCGTTCGCCGTGTCGGACGTGCAGTATCTGCTGACCTTCGGCGTGCTGCTTGGCGTGGGCTTGCTGATCGGTCAGCTCACCGCCGGCCTGCGTTTGCAGGCGCAGGCGTCGGTCAAGCGCGAGGCCGACGCGCGCAGCCTGTACGAATTCGCGCGTGAACTGTCGTCCGCCCTGCTGCCCGAACAGATCGTCGCGCTGGCCGGTTCGTTCGTGCACGCCACCTTTGGCGCGCGTTGCGCGCTCTACATCCTGGGCCTGGACGACCGCCTGAAACTGGCCATGCCCGCCGATAGCGACACGTCCGCGCCCGAATCGGCGCTGGCGCAGTGGGTCTACGACCACGGCCAGCCCGCAGGCGCGGGCACCGCCACCCTGTCCAACAGCGCGTTGCTCTACCTGCCGCTGAAGGCGCCCATGCGAACGCGCGGCGTGCTGGTGCTGGACGCGCCTCGCCGCAGCCTCTACGCCAATCCGGACACGCGCCGCCAGATCGAGGCCTACGCCACCCTGATCGCCATTGCGCTCGAGCGCCTGCACTATGTCGAGGTTGCGCAGCAGGCCGTGGTCAGCATGGAATCCGAAAAACTGCGCAATTCGCTGCTGGCCGCGGTCTCGCACGACCTGCGCACGCCGCTCACCAGTCTGGTGGGCATGACCGACACGCTGATGCGCGAGCGGCAGGCGCTGCCCACGGGCATGGCGGACACAGTGCGCGCCATGCGCGATCAAGCGCAGCGCATGCACGCGCTGGTGGTCAACCTGCTGGACATGGCGCGGCTGCAAAGCCGTGACGCGCCGCTGCGTATGAAGTGGCAATCCATCGAGGAGCTGGTCGGCGCCGCGCTGGCGGCCATGCGCGAACCGCTGGCCGGCCGCGAGGTCCTGGTCTCGCCGTTGTCGGCGCTGCCGCTGGTGGAATGCGATGGCGTGCTGATCGAACGCGTGCTGTGCAATCTGCTGGAGAACGCGACCAAATACACGCCCGCCGGCAGCACGCTGCGAATTCACGCCTTCGTGCACGAGGCCGAAACGCCGGGACCCGAAGCGCAAGGGCGCGAAATGCGCGTGGCCATCGCCGACAACGGCCCGGGCGTGGCGCCCGGCGCCGAGCACCGCATCTTCGAAAAATTCACGCGCGGCGAACGCGAGTCCGCCACGCCTGGCGTCGGCCTGGGCCTGGCGGTGTGCGAAGCCATCATCGCCGCCCATCACGGCCGCATCTGGGTCGAACACGCGCCCGGCCAGGCCAGCGGCGCGCAGTTCGTATTCAGCTTGCCGCTGGGCGTCCCGCCCGAGATCCAACCCGAAACCGCCTGAGTACCCCCATGTTCGATTTCCAGCCCATAGTCCTCATCATCGAAGACGACGCCAACATCCGGAGGTTCGTGCGCCAAGCCCTGGAAAGCGAAGGCTGCGTGGTGCACGAGGCCGACACCGTCAAACGCGGGCTGATCGAGGCGGGCACCCGCCAGCCCGACGCGATCGTGCTGGACCTGGGCCTGCCCGACGAGGACGGCATGACGCTCATCCGCGAGCTGCGCGGCTGGACCGAGGTGCCCGTGCTGGTGCTGTCCGCGCGCAGCGCAGAAGCCGACAAGGTCGCGGCGCTGGACGCGGGCGCCGACGACTACCTTGCCAAGCCTTTCGGCGTCAGTGAATTGCTGGCGCGTTTGCGCGTGCTGCTGCGCAGGCATGGCCGGGGCGGCGCGGGCAATGCAGCCGAGATCGCGTTTGGCGACGTGCGCGTAGACTTCTCGCGGCGCGTGGTCGAACGCGCCGGCCAGCACGTGCATTTAACCGCGATGGAATATCGCCTGCTGGCGGCGCTGCTGGCCCACCGGGGCAAGGTCATGACCCACCGCGAACTGCTGCGGCAGGTATGGGGGCCGTCTCATGTCGAGAGCAATCACTACCTGCGGATCTACATGGGCCATCTGCGCCAGAAGCTTGAGGCCGACCCGGCGCAGCCCGTGTTCCTGCTGACCGAGATCGGCGTGGGCTACCGCTTCGCGGACTGATCTTTCGCGCGCCGCCGTTTTGATGCGCGCTTTACGCGCAGGGCGCGAGTCTTGTCTCGCGCTTTATGCCGGTCCTCCTATTGTTGCGGTCCGCTCAACACCAGGAGGCTTTCCATGCCCCGCAACACCCTTGCCGCAGTGGCGCTGCTTTCCCTCGTTCCCCTGGCGCAAGCCGCCGACGCCCCCGTCGCCACCGATGCCGTGTCGCCGTTTTCCCTGACGGCCAACGTCACGCTCGCCAGCCAGTACCGCTATCGCGGCCTCATGCAGACCAACAACCAGCCCGCCATTCAGGGCGGCTTCGACCTCGCGCACGCCAGCGGCTTTTACCTGGGCAACTGGAACTCCAGCATCAGCTGGCTGAACGACAGCAACAGCGACGTCTCGGCGCCGGTGGAAATGGACTTCTACGGCGGCTACAAGGGAAATCTGACGAACAGCGTGCCCGTGGACCTGGGCGTGCTGCAGTATTACTACCCGGGCGACTATCCGTCCGGCTACACCAGCCCCGACACCACCGAACTCTACGCCGGCATCGGCTACGGCCCGGTGATGTTCAAGTACTCTCTCGCGCTGACCAATCTGTTCGGCTTTGCCGACAGCAAGTACAGCCAGTACTTCGACCTGTCGGGCAACTTCGACACCGGCATCTGGGGCCTCGTCATCAACGCCCATGCGGGCCGCCAGATCGTGCGCAACGTCGACAACGGGTCCTACACCGACTGGAAGCTGGGCCTGACCAAGGACTTCGGCCAAGGTCTGTCTGTCTCGCTTGCCTATCTGGACACCAACGCCGACCGCGCCGTCTACACCAACACCCGCGGCCGCGACATGGGACGCGCCACAGGCCTCTTGTCGGTGACCAAGACATTCTGACCGGCCTGCCGTTGACGCGGTTTTTACAGGGCGCCCCCGCATTTATCGGCAGGTTTTACGGCGCGGTTCCTATAGTGGAATCGTCATCAACCCACCGGATATGCGGGACGCCCTCAACGGCGCCCGCCCCTCAAACCGCCATGAATCCCCGATCGCGCCTTCGCCAGGTTCCAATAGCCGCCTCCGTTGCCGCCTCGCCCGCGCCGCAGCCGCAATGCCGCCTGATTGCGCTGACGGTGCGCATCGATACGCTGGACGCCCTGAACGTGCGGCTGGCCCTGCACCGCGCATTGGGCGACCGCATCGGGGTCTACCTGCTGTCGGTGAACCACGCGCACGCCCAAAGCACACTGGAACTGCAATGCGAGCGCGGCGAACTGGACGCCATGATGGCCGCGGTCATGCGCGGTCTGCCCAGTGCGGAATTCGGGGCGGCGCGCCCGGCGACGGCTGTCACGGAGCGCTGAGCCATGCACCCGAGTCCCAAACCCATGTTCGAGGGCCTGTGGCTGCCGATGGTGACGCCCATGCGAGGCGGCCACGTGGATCTGGACGCCGCGCAGTCGTTGGCCCGCTATTACCGCAACGCCGGCATCGCCGGCCTGGTGCTCTTTGGCTCCACCGGCGAGGGCAACCTCTTGAGCATGCCGGAGAAGATCGAGATGATCGAGGCCATCAACAGCGACGCGCACGCGCTGCCGATGGTCCTGGGCGTGGGCGGCGTCGATACCCGGGGCGTCGCCACGGCGGTGCGCCGGCTGGCCCGCTACGCGCCGGCCGGCTACCTGGTCCCGCCACCGTATTACCTGGGTCCGTCGCAGGCCGGAATTCTGTGGCACTACCGGCAGATCGCATGGGCCACCGAGCGTCCCATCATCCTGTACAACATCCCCAAGCGCGCGGGCGTCGCCATGACGGTCCAAACCATGGAGGCGCTGGCGGTGCTGCCCAACTTCGGCGCGGTGAAGGAATGCAATTCGGCCGTGCTGGCCGCCTTGAACGCGCGAGGCCGGCTGAATGCGCTGTGCGGCGAGGACCTGGCTTTGCTGGACCACTTTTTGGCGGGCGGACGCGGCGCCATTCCCGCGGCCGCGCATCTCTTTCCGGAGCGCTTCGTCGCGCTGGTGGCGCTGGTGCAGGCAGGCGATGCGCAGGCCGCGCGCGACTGCTTTGACCCCTTGCGCCCTTTGATCCGGCTGCTGTTCAGCGAGCCCAATCCCGCGCCGGTCAAGCGCGCGCTGGCCATGCAGGGCCTCATCGCCGACGAGCTGCGCCTGCCCATGATGCCCGCCAGCCGCGAGCTGAGCGCGCGGCTGCGGCGCGCCCTGGACCTCATCCCGGCATCGGCTGACCGGTTGCAGACAGCCTGAAGATCGACACGGCGCGCGCCAGGTCGCCCGCCTGTCCATGCAGCGTGGCGGCCGAGGCCGCGAACTCCTGCACCAGCGCCGCATTCTGCTGCGTGGCGCCGTCCAGATGCGTCACGGTCACATTGATCTGCTCGATAC
>JAEYVD010000079.1 GCA_023432075.1 Pseudomonadota bacterium
TGCGCCAGGCGCAGCACGCATTCCAGAACGCGGATCAGCGTGCGGCGGGTGCCAAGCTGCTGGGCCGGCGTGCCGGTCTGGATCTGCACCTTGGCCAGTTCCAAATACCAGTCGCAGTATTCGTCCCACACGTAGCGGTAGATTGCGTTGGCGATGTTGTCGAAGCGGTAGTCGGCAAACCCGCGCGCGACGTCGGCTTCCAGCGTCTGCATCTGGCTGACGATCCAACGGTCGACGAAGGACAGTTCGCCTTCGTCCGGCACCGACAGGTCATGGCCTTCGGTGTTCATCAGCACGAAACGCGTGGCGTTCCAGAGCTTGTTGCAGAAATTGCGGTAACCCTCGCAACGCTTCAGGTCGAAGTTGATGTTGCGGCCCAAGGTGGCGTAGGCGGCCATCGTGAAGCGCAGCGCATCGGTGCCATAAGCGGGGATGCCGTCGGGGTACTGGCGGCGCGTGGCCTTTTCGATGGCGCCGGCCTGCTTGGGATTCATCAGGCCGTAGGTGCGCTTGCCCACCAGGCCGTCCAGGTCGATGCCGTCGATCAGGTCCACCGGGTCCAGCGTGTTTCCCTTGGACTTGCTCATCTTCTGGCCGTCGGCGTCGCGAATGAGGCCGTGCACGTAAACGTGCTTGAACGGAATCTGGCCGGTCAGGTGCGTGGTCAGCATGACCATGCGCGCCACCCAGAAGAAGATGATGTCAAAGCCCGTGACCAGGACGCTGGAAGGCAGGTAGCGCTGCAGGTCCGGCGTGTTTTCCGGCCAGCCCAGCGTCGTGAAGGGCACGAGGCCCGACGAGAACCACGTGTCCAGGACGTCGGGATCGCGCGTGAGCGGGCCCGTGACGCCCGCAGCGCGCGCCTGCTCGATTGCGCCCGCTTCGTCGTGGGCCACGAACACCTGGCCGTCTTCCGAATACCAGGCCGGAATCTGGTGACCCCACCAGAGCTGGCGCGAAATGCACCAGTCCTGGATGTTGTTGAGCCACTGGTTGTAGATGGTGGTCCAGTTGTCCGGATAGAACTGGATGCGGCCGTCGGCCACGACTTCCAGCGCGACCTCGGTGATGCTTTTGCCCGGGTTCAGCGTGCCTTCGGGCGCGGGCTTGCTCATGGCGACGAACCACTGGTCGGTCAGCATCGGCTCCAGCACGACGCCGGTGCGGTCGCCCTTGGGCTGCATCATCTTGTGCGGCTCGACCTTGACCAGATAACCCTCGGCTTCCAGTTGCGCAACGACCGCCTTGCGGGCCTCGTAGCGTTCCATGCCCTGGAACTGCTTGGGACCGTTTTCGTTGATGTGCGCGTCCAGCGTGAAGATCACGATCAGCGGCAGATCGTGGCGCATCGCGCAGGCGTAGTCGTTGAAGTCGTGGGCGCCCGTGATCTTCACGCAGCCCGTGCCGAATTCAGGGTCGACGAAATCGTCGGCGATGATGGGGATGTTGCGGTCGCAAAGCGGCAGCTCGACTTGCTTGCCCACCAGATGCTGGTAGCGGGGATCGTCGGGATGCACGCACAGCGCGCCGTCGGCCAGCATGGTTTCCGGGCGCGTCGTGGCGATGGTCATCCCGCGCAGCGTGACGGTCTGGCCGTCCTTGTCGACGATGGTCTGCGGACCGTCGACGAACGGGTAGAGGATATGCCACATGTGGCCATCGGTCTCTTCGGACTGCACTTCCAGGTCGGACACGGCGGTGAGCAGCTTGGGATCCCAGTTGACCAGGCGCTTGCCGCGGTAGATCAGTCCCTGTTTATGCAGGCGGACAAACGTTTCCACCACGCCGCGCGACATGCGGTCGTCCATGGTGAAGTATTCGCGCGGCCAGTCGGCCGAGGCGCCCAGGCGGCGCACCTGTCCGGTGATCGCGCTGCCGGACTTTTCCTTCCATTCCCACACCTTCTCGACGAACTTCTCGCGGCCCAGGTCGTGGCGCGAAACCTTTTGCGCGTCGAGCTGTCTTTCAACGACGATCTGCGTGGCGATGCCGGCGTGGTCGGTGCCAGGAATGAACACGGTGTCGTCGCCCGACATGCGGTGGTAGCGCACCAGACCGTCCATGATGGTCTGGTTGAATGCGTGGCCCATGTGCAGGGTGCCGGTCACGTTGGGCGGCGGGAATTGGATGACGTAGGGCTGGCTTTCCGTCCCCGTTTTCACGTGCTGGCCGGCGGCGAAGTACCCGCGCTTGTCCCACTCGGCATACCAGCGGGATTCCAGTTCGGAGGGTTCGAAGCTCTTGGAGAGTTCCGGGGTTTCGCCGGCGATGGGCGCGGCGTTCGGGGGAGCAGCTTGAGTCATTACTAAGTTCCGGCAGACAGGGGCGCCCGGGTAGGAAGCGGGCAGCAAACCGCTCATTTTAAGATGTAATGCGGTCTTCTCAGCGTGTTAGAATACCGGGTTACTGTAAACCTTTTAGAAGTCCCTGAATTCATTGAGGATTCCTTCGGAAATGCGTGCTGAATCATTGGATTGGCGCGCAACCGGAATCCCGCTGGCATTCCAGGATGCGTCCGACAGGTCGGCAGTGTCGAATCCTGTCTTGGTCGGTGGTTCAGGGTGGCCCGAGACACCCATTCGTTTCGGATCTCCTGCGTGCCAACGGCGCGATGGCGCTTGACGTGGCACCGTAGGGTGGCACCCAAGCGCGGCATCGGCAAGCACAGAGCCCCACCAGGCAATTAACTAGAAACCCGTCAGAAATCAGTTTTCGGAGTCCTTTATGTCCATTCAACGCACCCTCTCGATCATCAAGCCCGACGCCGTCGCCAAGAACGTGATCGGCCAGATCGTCGCCCGTTTCGAGCAAGCCGGCCTGAAGGTCATCGCCGCCCGCCTGACCCAACTGTCGCGCGCCGACGCCGAGCGTTTCTACGCTGTGCACGCCGCCCGCCCCTTCTTCAAGGACCTGGTCGACTTCATGGTCTCGGGCCCCGTGTTCGTGCAAGTGCTGGAAGGCGAAGACGCCATCCAGAAGAACCGCGACCTGATGGGCGCCACGGACCCCAAGAAGGCTGAAGCCGGCACCATCCGCGCCGATTTCGCCGACAGCATCGACGCCAACGCCGTCCACGGCTCCGACGCGCCGGAAACGGCCGCCGTCGAAGTGGCTTTCTTCTTCCCCGAAATCAACATCCACAGCCGTTAATTTTTGGCTTAAGTTGTTGAAAGCGCTTTAGTTTTACCTGGTTATGGAATCCGTCGAACGAATCAATCTGCTGGGGCTGGACGGCTCCGCCCTGTCCGAATTGGTCGGGCAGTGGGGCGGCAAGCCGTTTCGTGCCCGCCAGTTGCAGCGCTGGATGCACCAGCGCGGCGCCGATTCGTTCGACGCCATGACCGACCTGGCCCGCGATTTCCGCAGCCAGCTTGCCGCGCATTGCCGCATCGAGGCATTGCCCGTCAACATCGAGCAGCGCTCGACCGACGGCACGCGCAAGTGGCTGTTCGACGTGGGGCAGGGCAACGCCATCGAAACCGTCTTCATCCCCGAAGACGACCGCGGCACGTTGTGCATCTCCAGCCAGGCCGGCTGCGTGGTGAACTGCCGTTTCTGCTCGACCGGGCACCAGGGTTTCAACCGCAACCTGAAGACCAGCGAAATCATCGGCCAGCTGTGGTGGGCCAAGCGTGTGCTAGAGGCCGACATCGGCACGGCCCGCCTTGAAAGCGCCCGCGCCACCGAAGACACGCGCGTCATCAGCAACGTGGTCATGATGGGCATGGGCGAACCCCTGCTCAACTACGACCAGGTCCTGCCCGCGCTGCGCCTGATGCTCGACGACAACGCGTACGGCCTGTCGCGCCGCCGCGTCACGGTGTCCACGTCGGGCGTCGTGCCCATGATGGACCGCCTGTCGCAAGACTGTCCCGTGGCGCTGGCCGTGTCGCTGCACGCGCCCAACGACGCGCTGCGCGACGAGCTCGTGCCACTGAACAAGAAGTACCCGCTGAAGGAGCTGCTGGCCGCCTGCGAACGCTATCTGGCGTTTGCGCCCCGCGACTTCATCACGTTCGAATACTGCATGCTGGACGGCATCAACGACACCGACCAGCACGCCAAGGAATTGATCCACATTGCACGCCAGGTGCGCTGCAAGCTGAACCTCATTCCGTTCAACCCATTCCCCGCCTCCGGCCTGAAGCGCTCGGCCTCGGCGCGGGTGAAGGTGTTTGCCCAGCGCCTCATGGACGCTGGCATCATCACCACGGTCCGCAAGACCCGGGGCGACGACATCGATGCGGCTTGCGGCCAACTGGCCGGAGAGGTGCGGGACCGCACTCGGATCACCGAGCGCAACGCCGCCCAGCGCCAGACCATACCAATTAAACAGGTGCACGCATGACGCAGGATTTCGCTTCTGCAGTTTCCGACTCGTCCGCTGGCGCCGTGGGCAGCGTAGGCGCCGCCTTGCGCGGTCTACGCCAGGCCAAGGGCTGGTCGCTCGACGAAGTCTCCAGCCGCATCAAGTTTTCCACCAAGCAGATCGAAGCTCTTGAAAACGAACAGTGGGACAACCTGCCCACCGGCGTTTCCTTGCGTGGCCTCGTGCGCAACTATGCGCGGCTGCTTGGCGCCGATGCCCAGGCCATCGTCGACTCGCTCGATCCCAAGGCCCGCGCCACCGGCCCGGCCAAGCTCAGCCCCAGCTCGCTGCATTCCGCGCACTCCATTCCCCAATCCAGCGCCGACGACGACCGCTCGTCCACGTCGTCCTGGGGCTGGCTGATCGCCATCGTGCTGGTGCTTGCCGCCGGAGTGGCGTATGCCTTCTGGCAAGGTTGGCTGCCGCAGCAGTGGCTGCCCGCCGACTGGCTGCCGAAGCCGACCAAGTAACCCGGTTCCAACCGATGCAAGATTCCTCTCTGCCTTGCCAGGACGCGCCGCCTCCCTCGGTGGGAGCCGCAGCGCGCCGCGCCACGCGTTCCGTCGCGGTGAAGTGGGGCGATCGTGTCGTGACGGTGGGCGGAGACGCCCCGGTCGTGGTCCAGTCCATGACCAACACCGACACCGCGGACGCCATTGCCACCGCGATCCAGGTCAAGGAGCTGGCGCAGGCCGGCTCCGAGCTGGTTCGCATCACCGTGAACACACCCGAGGCCGCTCGCGAGGTCGTCGCCATCCGCGAGCAGCTCGATCGCATGGGCGTGAACGTGCCGCTGGTGGGAGACTTCCACTACAACGGCCACAAGCTGCTGACGCAGTTTCCGGAATGCGCCCAGGCGCTGTCCAAGTACCGCATCAACCCCGGCAACATGGGGGGCGGCAAGCGCCGCGACGACAACTTCGCGCAAATGATCGAAGTCGCCTGCCGCTATGACAAGCCCGTGCGCATCGGCGTCAACTGGGGCAGCCTCGACCACGAGCTCATGGCGCGCAAGATGGACGAAAACAGCCGCCGCGCCCAGCCCTGGGAAGCACAGGCCGTCATGCGCGACGCGCTGGTCGTCTCGGCCATCAGCAATGCCCAGCGCGCCGAGGAACTCGGCCTGCGGCGCGATGCCATCATCCTGTCGTGCAAGGTCAGCCACGTGCAGGATCTCATCGCCGTCTATCGCGATCTGTCCGCCCGTTGCGACTATCCGCTGCATCTGGGCCTGACCGAAGCCGGCATGGGCAGCAAGGGCATCGTGGCCTCGACCGCCGCGCTTGCCGTGCTGCTGCAGCAGGGCATCGGCGACACCATCCGCATTTCGCTCACGCCTGAACCGGGCGGAGAGCGCAGCCGCGAGGCCATCGTCGCGCAGGAAATCCTGCAGACCATGGGCCTGCGCGCCTTCACGCCCATGGTCGTCGCCTGCCCGGGTTGCGGCCGCACCAGCAGCACGTTCTTCCAGGAACTTGCCGACAGCATCCAGTCGTTCCTGCGCCGGCAGATGCCGGTGTGGCGCACGCAGTATCCCGGCGTCGAATCGATGAACGTCGCGGTGATGGGCTGTGTGGTCAA
>JAEYVD010000181.1 GCA_023432075.1 Pseudomonadota bacterium
GCGCAGCAGCACGCGCTGGCCGGCGCGGTCACCGCCTATGCCGAGCACATCGACGATCCCTCGGTGCTGATGCCGGTGGTGACGCGGATCGTGCACAAGCACGTCAGCCTGGGCATCCGGCCCGAGCACTACGCCATCGTGGGCAAGCATCTGCTGGCCTCCATTCGTGAGGTGCTGGGCGAAGCCGCCACCGACGAACTGGTGGACGCATGGGCCGCGGCGTACGGCCAATTGGCCGACCTGCTGATCGCCGAAGAGGCCCGCCTGTATGCGGAATCGGCCAACAAGCCCGGCGGTTGGACCGGCTGGCGCGCGTTCCGCGTCGTGGGCAAGCAGCCTGAAAGCGCCGAAATCACCTCGTTCTACCTCGCCCCGGCCGACGGCGGCACCGTCCCGGCTTACCGGCCCGGCCAGTATGTGTCCGTGCGCGTGTTCGTGCCGGAACTGGGCCTGATGCAGCCGCGCCAATACAGCCTGTCGGACGCGCCCGGCCAGGATCGCCTGCGTATTTCCGTCAAGCGCGAACCGGCGGGCGACCAGACGCCGGCGGGCCGCGTGTCCAACGCGCTGCATGACCGCCTGGAAGAAGGCGGCGTGCTGGACGTGGCGCCGCCGCAGGGCGATTTCCACCTGCGCGAGGACGGCGATGCGCCCGTCGTGCTGCTGAGCGGCGGCGTGGGTCTCACGCCCATGGTGTCGATCCTGAACCATCTGGTGCATGCCAATGACGCGCGCCAGATCCGCTTCGTGCACGGCTGCCGCAATCGTTCGGTGCACGCCATGCGCGACCACGTGAACGACATCACGGCAAAGCGCGCCAACGTGCGCAAGGCGGTGTTCTACGAAGAGGTCGGCCACGGCGACCAGGCCGGCCGCGACTACGACCACCAGGGGCGCGTCGATCTGCACGCCATCCGCGACGAGGCCATCGTGCCGGGCGCGGACTACTACTTGTGTGGCCCGGCGGCCTTCATGCGCGCGCAGCGAGAGGCGTTGCTGGGGCTGGGCGTGACCGAAGACCGCATCCACGCCGAGGCCTTCGGCACCGGCGGCGTCGCCGGCTGACCGGTGTATCCTGGCGGCCTGACGTTTCCGGGCCGCCCGGTCCACGTGTCCTTCCCACCATGCAACTGAACCGATTCACCGACTTCGGCCTGCGCGTCCTGATGTACCTGACGCAATGCCGCGACCGGTCCGCAGCCGTCACGATCCCCGAGATCGCGGACCGCTTTGGCCTGTCGCGCAATCACCTGGTCAAGGTCGTGCATTTCATGTCGCAGCGCGGCTGGGTCAGCACCACGCGCGGCAAGGGGGGCGGGCTGAGCCTTGCCCGTCCCGCCACGGAATACCGCGTCGGTGATCTGGTACGCGAGCTCGAACAGCAGGGTCCGCTCATCGATTGCCGCGAACCCCCGTGCGCGCTGGACGGCGTGTGCCGGCTGTCGGGCGTGCTGGCGCAGACGCTGCAGGCCTTCTACGACACCCTCAATGGCTACACGCTGGCCGATCTGGTCCGGGAACCGACCGCCGCCGCGATCATCAAGCTGCACCGCGTCGCCTGAATCGGGGACATGATGTTTGGTTATGGCCCCTGCGGCGTTTGGCATTTGCCGGCGCGGGGGCGGCCGTTACAGAATGGCCGTGTTCGCGGTCTACTTGGATAACGGTATGCGCGTTTGCGTAATTGGCGCCGGCGTCGTCGGTGTGACGTCGGCCTATTTCCTGGCGCGCCAGGGTCATGACGTGGTGCTGGTCGACAGCCAGCCCCGCCCGGCGGAAGTCTCCAGCTATGCCAATGGCGGTCAGCTCAGCTACAGCTATGTGGCGCCGCTGGCCGGGCCCGGCGTGCTGCCCAGCGTGCCGGGCTGGCTGCTGCGCCATGATTCGCCGCTGCGGTTCCGGCCCCGCCTGGACGCGCATCAGTGGCGCTGGTGCCTGCAATTTGCGCTGGCCTGCCGCGCCTCGGTCGCCAAGGCGTCCACCGCCCAGATGCTGACGCTGTCCTACCTCAGCCGCGATGTCATGCACTCGCTGCTGGAACAGGAAGACCTGGCGTTCGGCCACTTGAAGAACGGCAAGCTCATCGCCTACCGCAGCCCCGACCTGCTGGAAAAGGCGCGCGCGCTGGTGGCGTACCAGGCGGCGCACGGCGCGGACCAGCAGGTGCTCGATGCCGCCCAGACCGTGGCGCGCGAACCGGCGCTGGCCGGCATGGGCGCCAGCCTGGCGGGCGCCATCTATACCCCCAGCGAAGAAGCCGGCGACTGCCGCCAGTTCACCGAAGCGCTGTTCGACCGCCTGCAAGGCCTGGGCAACGTGCAGTGCGCCATGTCCAATCCGGTGTCCGGTCTGCAGCGCGAAGGCCGCCGCATCGTCGCGGTCAACACGCGCGACGGCGACATCGGCGCCGACGCCGTCGTGCTGGCCACGGGCATCGGCACCCGCGCCTTGCTTGGGCCCCTGGGCCACGACGTGCCGCTGTACCCCCTGAAGGGTTACAGCCTGACCGTGCCGCTGGCAGACGACGACACCGTGGCGCCGCGCATCAGCGTGACCGACTACGAACGGCGCATCGTCTACGCCCGTGTCGGTGGCGTGCTGCGGATCGCGGCCATGGTGGACATCGGCAGCAACAACGCCGACATTGACCCCGCTCGCGTCGGCCTGCTGAAAAAGCAGGTGCTCGAAGCCTTCCCGCAGCTGGACCTGCGCCAGGCCATTCCGTGGGCGGGCCTGCGCCCGGCCACGCCCACCGGAAAGCCGCTGATCGGCCGCAGCCCGGCAGCCGACAATCTGTGGCTGAACGTGGGGCAGGGCGCGCTGGGGTTTACCTTGGCCTGCGGCAGCGCGGCGTTGCTGACGGCGCAAATGGGCGGCCTGGAGCTGCCGCTGGATCCGGCGCCGTTCAAGCCCTGAATCTCGAAGCGTGAACGCGGCGCCGGCAAGGGCAATGCCCATTTTGCGATAGCACGTGCCATTTCGTCGGCAGACGGGCTGACGCGGGCTCAATAGGATGACGATCACTCCTTCGCCAGACCGCATTCTTGCGGGCGCGAGGGAGCCGATCCCTCCTTCGAGTCTTCCACCATGTCCTATCTGTTCCCGTTGTTCGCCATCCTGTTCTGGGCGGGCAACGTCATCGTCTCCAAGATGGCCGCCAGCGCCATCTCTCCCACCGCCATCACCTTCTACCGCCTGCTGCTGGCGCTGTTCCTCATGGGGCTGTTCACGGCCCGTCCCGCGTGGCGCAATCGCAGGGTCATCCTGCGGCACTGGCCGAAGCTGGCGCTGTACGGCGCGCTGTCGTCGGCGGTATTCCAGGCGCTGTCGTACCGGGCGGCCGAAACCACCACCGCCACCAACATGGCCATCCTGACGGCGCTGATTCCGCTGCTCAGCATGCTGGGCAGCGTCCTGATCCTGCGCGATCCGCTGACGCTCGGCATGGCCGCGGGCGGGGCGTTGTCGTTCCTGGGACTGTTGTATCTGGTGGGGCAGGGCGACATGCTGAGCGTGTTCCAGCATGGCGTGCATGTGGGCGACGGGCTGATGCTGCTGGCCGCGTTGTCGTACGCGCTGTACGGCGTGCTGCTGCGCCACTGGAAGGTGCCGGTGCCCGCCTGGCAGTCCACCTTCGTGCAGTCGATTTTTGCGCTGATCTACATGCTTCCGCTCTACCTGCGGGTGCCGGCCGCCCAGGCCGCGCTGGACACCAATACCGTTCCGCTGATCCTGTACGCCGGCATTTTCTCGTCGGTGCTGCTGTCGTACCTGTGGATCGAAGGCGTGTACCGCTTGGGCCCGAACCGCTGCAGCATCTTCATCAACCTGCTGCCGCTCTTTACCGCGCTGGCCGCTTTCGTGATGCTGCGCGAGCACCTGCAGCGCTATCACGTCCTGGGCGGCGCGGTCACGCTGGCGGGCGTGCTGCTGGCGCAGACTGTCCAGCGGCCGCTGTTTGGCGCCGGGCGCGCGCTGGCGGCCGGCAAGGCGTAGCCCCGCCATTCACGGGCGTTCAAGACAGGCGCCCGCCGCCGACGCATAGTGGCCACTTTGCGCGGTGAGGCGATGAGCATTTTTCAAAAGACCACAATTGCGCTGGCACGGAGCCCGGCGGTCGGCCAGGCGATGCGGGCGATGGCCGCCCGGACATCGCTGGCGCGCCGGTTTGTCGGCGGCGCCGGCGTGGACGAAGCCGTGCGCACCGCCGTGAGACTGCGCGAGGCGCACGGCATCCGCGCGTCGCTCTTCTATCTGGGCGAGTACGTGGCGGATCGCGCCGCCATCGACCACAACGTCGGGCAAGCCATCGACGCCTGCCAGGCGCTGGCGGGCGCGGGCCTGGACGTGCATGTCTCCGCCGACCCCACGGCCATCGGCTACATGCACGCCGATGCCCTGGGCGAGGAAAACGCGCGACGTATCGGCAGGGCGGTGCAGGCCGTCTCGGGCACGGGGCGGGACTGGCTGGTGCTGGACATGGAAGATTCCGGCATCCGCGACCGCACGTGCGCGCTGCACCGGACACTGCTGGCCGAGGGCCTGCCGGCGGGCCTTACGCTGCAGGCGCGGCGCCGGCGCACGCCCGAGGATCTGGTCTGGGCGATCCGCCAGCGCACATCGCTGCGGCTGGTGAAAGGCGCCTTCCCCGAGCGTGCGCTGGACCACGCCGGGCGCGCGCGCATCGACCAGGCCTATCTGGACGCGGCGTCCATCATGTTGTCGCGCGAGGCCCGCGAATCGGGCTTTTACCCGGTGTTCGGCACGCACGACGACCGGCTGGCCGGGGCCATCGTCGATCTGGCGCGCGAGCGCGGCTGGCCCGCCGAGGGATTTGAATTCGAAATGCTCTACGGCGTGCGTCCGGACTGGCAGATTGCGCTGCGCGGATTGGGCTATAACGTCAGGGTTTATCTTCCGTTCGGCGAGGACTGGTGGCCGTATGCCATCCGCCGCGTCGGCGAAAATCCTCGCAATGCGTGGCTCCTGGCCCGTTCGCTGACATCGGACGGGCATTACTTCGGATAGCCGCGACTGGCTGGCGCAACATGGCGGTTTCTCAACACATCTGGCATTGCGGCGCGGGGCTGCCCGGCGACGTGCTGATCGCGGACCTGCGCGCCTACCGGTACGCGCCGCATTTTCACGACGCCTGGTCCATCGGCGCCATCGCGCATGGCCGGTGCGACTTCACCGTGCAGGGCGAGGCCCACGCCGCCTGCGCGGGCGAACTGGTGGTGATCGCGCCGGGACAGGTGCACACGGGCGGCACGGCCGCTGGACCGCTCGCGTATCGCATGGCGTACATCGATCCGGCCTGGTTCCAGGACCACGCTCGCGCGCTGCATGCGCAGGGCGCGCGGCTGGCGGGACCGGTGATCGCGGATGCCGCGCTGTGCGCGCAATGGCTGGAGGCGTTGACGCCCGACGAGATCGCGCCGGCCGAGCGCAGCGCACGCCTGTCCGCGGCCCTGTTCGGCACGCTGGCCGCGCATGGCGAGGCGCTGGTGGAAAGCGGGACGCGCGCAGCCGGTACGCCCGCAGCCGGTATGCCCGCCGCCGGTACGCCCGCAGCACCTCCCTCCGATGACCTATCCGCCATCACCGACGTCTGCGCCATGCTGCACGCGCGCATGGCCGCGGATCCGTCCTGCGCGCCCGACCTGCAAGCGCTGGCGCAGGCGCAGGATCGTCATCGGACCACGCTGGTCAAGCAGTTTGCGCGGCGTTACGGATTACCGCCGCGGGCGTGGCTGCGCAACTGGCGCGTGGCGCGCGCGCGGGTGCTGCTGCGCGGCGGCTTGCCGTTGGCGGACGCGGCGCAGGCGGTGGGTTTTGCCGATCAGGCGCACCTGACGCGGGTCTTCAAGCAGGTTTACGGCAGCCCGCCCGGCGTGCTGGTGAGAGCGGGCGCCGGCGGCTCCCAGACGTTGTGACTGCGGGGCGTTTCAAGCCGGTAATCCGAATATTTGCGCGTGAAGAATTCCGCGCCCAGCGCTTGCGCGGCGGCCAGCGGGCGCCGCGGATCCAGCGCCACTTCGCCGCGCCGGTTGCCCGCGCCGTGCACATATCCCACGAAGTCGGAATGCGTGTAGCGCGCAAACTCCTGCACCTGATGCACGATGCCCAGCGCCGCGCCGGGATAGGTCTCTTCGGAAACCACCGTCAGTCCGAGCCGCTTGCCGGCCATGCGTGCCTTGACGCGTTCGGGTTCGGGGCCGGAACCCGCGTAGTGGCTGAACGATCGGTCAAAGAACGCCTTGGTCTGCGCCGACATTCCATACCAGTAGATCGGCGTGCAGAACAGCACGCCATCGGCCGGCAGGAAATGGTCCAGGAAAAGTTCGGCGTACCGGTCGGCGGGCGGTTTGGCATGGCGCAGATCGGGCAGCAGGCCCTGGATGTAGTCATCCAGGAAAAAGAGGGAGGCCGAAATGCCAGCCGCCTGCGCGCCCTGGCGCGCGGCGTGGGCCAACGCCGCGCTGTTGCCATTGCGGCGCGGGCTGCCCACCAGGATCAGCAATCGCTGTTTTGGGTGATTTGAATTCATTCTTGGCTCCTTGGTGAAATGCTGGGACTACATTCGGATAGGTAATCCTGATCTCCAGGCAGGGCCGCGACAACCGACGATTCCTTCACTAAGATGAATCCTGTTCATCCCAGGAATCGCCCATGTTCGCCACGCTTCCCGTCACTGCGCTGCGCACGTTCGAGGCCGCCGCGCGACTGCGCAGTTTCAAGCTCGCCGCGGCCGAACTGTCCGTCACCCCGACGGCGGTGTCGCATCAGGTCAAGGCACTGGAACGCCATGTGGGGTGCGCGCTGTTCGATCGCGTTCCGCGCGGCGTGCGGCTGACCGACCAGGGGGCGCGCCTCTTTGCCGGCGTGCATGGCGCGTTGCTGGACGTGGCGCAGACGCTGGACGCCTTGCGGCCCGCGCCGGAATCCGGCGCGCTCACCGTGTCCACGACGCATTCCTTTGCGGCGTTGTGGCTCGTGCCCCGGCTGGGGCGCTTTCACGAGGCCTACCCGCAGTATCAAGTGCGTCTGGATACGTCGCCTGATCCCGTGGACCTGCTGAAGGACGCCAGCGTGGACGTCGCCATCCGCTACAGCCGGGCGCGCTATCCCGCATTGCACGCGGCCTGCGCGCTGCCCGAATGGTTCGGGGTATACGGCGCGCCGGCGCAGGTTGCCCGTGCGGGCCGGCGGGCGCCGGCCCTGGTGACGGTGCGCTGGCGCGACTCGCCCTTATACGAACAGGGGTGGCAGGCGTGGTGCGAAGCCGCCGGCCTGCCCGCATGGAAGCGGCCGGTGGCGGAGCACGCCTACACCGAGGAACACTACGCGCTGCAGGCCGCCATTGCCGGGCAGGGGCTGGTGCTGGCCAGTTCGGTGATGGTGTCCGACAGCGTGGCCGCGGGCACGCTCGCGCCTTATCGGCCCGAGGTCCGGGTGCCGGGCGCGGCGTACACTGCGCTGTGCGCGCCGGGGCGCGAGCGTCATCCGCCCGTCAAGGCATTCCTTGCATGGTTGCGCAAGGCCTTCCAAGGCTAGTGGCCGGCCGCGCGCGGCATCCAAGGTGCGCGCACGCGCGGCGGGACAGGATGCGCACGAGCGGGTACATTGACGTCGCCGCCCGAGTGAGGCGTTCGCGTTTTCAGACTACGGAGTGCGCCTCGCCGTGAACCGATTCCATGAAATGACGGTATTTCTTGCGGTCGCCGACGCAGGCAGCTTTGCCGCGGCAGCGCGCCGGCTGGAGATGTCCGCGCCCAGCGTCACGCGCAGCGTGGCCGCGCTGGAACGCCGGCTGGGCGCCTTGCTGCTGGTGCGCACGACGCGAAGCCTGCGCCTGACCGAGGCCGGCCAGCGCTACGCCGCCGATTGCCGCCGCATCCTCGAAGAGGTCGAGCAGGCCGATGACGCGGCGGCGGGCGCGATGGCGGTCCCGCGGGGTGCCCTGTCCATCACCGCGCCCGCGCTGTTCGGCGAGCTGCACGTGATGCCGGCGGTGCTGGGCTATCTGCGCGAGCATCGCCAGGTGTCGGTGCGCGCGTTGCTGGTGGACCGCGTGGTGAACCTGGTGGACGAGGACATCGACGTGGCCGTGCGGATCGGCGCGCTGCCGGACTCGTCGCTGACGGCGGTGCCGGTGGGCCATGTGCGCCGCGTGGTGTGCGCCGCGCCGGGATTCCTGCGCGACCAGGGCGAGCCGGCCGACCCGGAATCGCTGCATCGCTTCTGCACCATCACCGCGGCGATGGAAGGCCGCGGGCCGCAATGGCGCTTCCTGCAGGACGGCCAGAGCCTCCGCTTGAACATGCAGTCGCAATTGACCGTCACCTCGTTTCAGGCGGCCGTGGCGGCTGCCCGGGAAGGCTGGGGCCTGACCCAGGTGATGTCGTATCAGGTGGCTCCGCATCTGGCCAGTGGCGCCTTGCAGGTGGTGTTGCGCGACTTCGAGATGCCCCCCGTGCCCGTTCATCTGGTGTATCCGGAAGGGCGCAAAAGCTCGGCCAAGGTGCGCAGCTTTGTCGATTTCTGTGTAGAGGCGCTGCGCCGCGATCTGGCCGCGCTGCCGGCCTGACCGGTTTATTTCATTTCCGGCAAGAGTGTCTTGCCGGCGCCGGCCGTTCTCCATTGGCGCGGGCAGGCTCAAGATGGTGGCTCGAATCCACCTGAGAGCCTCCGATGCCATCCACCTCCTCGCAATCCGCCCCGGCGCAACCCGCCGCGCCGCTCAAGTTCTACAGCTTCGCGCTTTCCGGCCACGCGCATCGTGTCGCGCTGATGCTGTCGCTGCTGGACGTGCCGCACCAACGCATCGACGTGGATCTGCGTCAGCG
>JAEYVD010000212.1 GCA_023432075.1 Pseudomonadota bacterium
GGTGCGCGGCGCGGACATGCTGGCGCTGCGCGAGGTCAACATTCCGGCCGGTGGCTTCATCAACGCGGTGGCGGCCGAGGGCCACACCGTGCAGACGGTGATCTGGGCGGGCGCCAGCCCCTCGGCCCACGTGACGCGCGATGCCTACGAGCGCATTGCCGGCGAGATCCTGGACGCGGTGCGGGCCGGCGGCTTTGACGCCATCTACCTGGACCTGCACGGCGCCATGGTCACCGAGCACCTGGACGATGGCGAGGGCGAACTCCTGGCCCGCGTGCGCGAGATCGTGGGGCCTGGCGTGCCGGTGGTCGCCAGCCTGGACCTGCACGCCAACGTCACTGCGCGGATGCTGCAAAGCGCTGACGGCCTGGTGGCGTTTCGCACCTATCCGCACGTGGACATGGCCGATACCGGCGTGCTGGCCGCGCGGCTGCTGATGACCCGAATTGCGGCCGGGGACCGATGGACCCGCAGCGAGCGCCGCCTGCCCTTCCTGATTCCCATCAACGGCATGTGCACGATGCTGCAACCCTCGCAGGGCGTATACGCGCTGCTGAGCGAACTGGAACAGACGCCGGGGGTTGCCTCCGTGTCTTTCGCTCCAGGCTTTCCGGCGGCGGATTTCCCGGAATGCGGGCCGGTGGTGTGGGCCTACGGCACGGACGCCGCCGCGGTCGAAGCGGTCACCGAATCGCTGTATGCGCGCGTGCTGGAACTGGAACCCGAGTGGTCGCCTGATTTCCTGGAACCGGCCGAAGCCGTGCGCCGCGCGCAGGCCCTCGCCGCTGGCGCCACGCGGCCCGTCGTCATTGCGGACACGCAGGACAACCCCGGCGCTGGCGGCGACGCCAACACCACCGGCATGCTGCGCGCGCTGGTGCAGGCCGACGCGCAGAACGCGGCACTGGGCTTGCTGTACGACCCCGAGGCGGTACGTCAGGCAACCGAGGCGGGCGTCGGCGCCACGGTGGCGCTCAGTCTGGGCGGGCAATCCGGCGTCGCGGGCGACGCGGCGTTCGAGGGCGAATTCGTGGTCGAGGCGCTATCGGACGGCAAGCTGCGCTTTGACGGGCCCATGATGAACGGCATGGACGTGGACCTGGGCGCGACGGCCACGCTGCGGATTGGCGGCGTGCGGGTGGTGGTCAGCGCGGGCAAGGCGCAGATGCTGGACCGCAACCTCTTCCGCGTCGGCGGCGTGCAGCCCGAGCAGATGGCGATCCTGGTGGTGAAAAGCTCGGTGCATTTCCGGGCCGACTTCCAGCCGATTGCGCACGAGGTGCTGGTGGCCAAGGCGCCCGGCCCGATGCAGGCGGATCCCGCGGATCTGCCGTGGACGCGGCTTGAGCCCGGGATGCGGGTGCGGCCGCAGGGGCAGCCGTTCAGGGCGGCGTGAAAACGACATGGCCGGCGCGAAGGCGCCGGCCATTGCAGACAAGGCCGCCACGGCGGCCGCGCTTGGGCGGTATTACTTCAGCTTGCCCTGCGGGCTGACGAAGTCTTCCAGCGTCAGTCCCTTTTCCTTCAGGATCGCTTCCAGAAGCGGTTGCAGCTTGCCCAGGCTTTCCTGCACGGTTTCGCGCACGGTGTCGACGATGACCTGCGTGCTGCGTTCGATCTCGATGTTGACCGCATCGCCCACCTGCTTGTCCTCGAAGACCGTCGTGCGGCGCGTCTCGGGAATCAGCCAGACCTCGAACCAGCCCTCGGCGCGGTTCACTTCCGACACGGTGAGGCTGGCGCCGTTGATGGCGATGTAGCCCTTGGCGAACACGTATTTGCGAAAGGCCTCGGGGATGCTGAAGCGCATCAGGCGATTGGTGTCCGACGATTTCACCATCAGCACCTGCGAGGTGAAGTCCACGTGGCCGGACAGCGGATGGCCGCCGATCTCGGCGCCGTCCTTGGCCGCGCGCTCCACATTCGCGCTGTCGCCCTCGGCATAGCTGCCCAGCGTGGTGATCGCCAGGCTTTGCAGCATGACATCGAACGTGGCCTGGTTCTCGGACAGGATTTCCGTGACGGTCAGGCAGACGCCGTCCGTCGAGACGCTGGCGCCGATGGCCAGGTCAGTGCAGAAACCAGGGGGAAAATCCAGCGTGAAGGTGCGCAGGCCTTCGCGATCCGCGATCTTTGCGATCTTCGCGGTGCCTTGAACAATACCGGTGAACATACGGATCCTGAATGCGGGGCGGCAGGCCCCGGAAGCAAAACATCAACGTTAACCGATATTTTGCCCGGGTCCTGGGTCAGAGCCGCCGCCCCGCCCGCGATCAGTGGCGGATCGCGATGGTCTTCAGGGACGTGAAGCCGTACAGCGCCTCAAAGCCCTTCTCGCGGCCGTAGCCCGACTGGCGCGAACCGCCGAACGGCAGCTCCACGCCGCCGCCCGCGCCGTAGTTGTTGACGAACACCTGGCCCGCGCGCAGCTTGCGCGCCAGGCGCATCTGGCGGCCGCCATCGCGCGTCCACACCCCGGCCACCAAGCCGTACAGCGTGCCGTTGGCGATTTCCAGCGCTTCTTCCTCGGTGTCGAAGACCATGGCAGCCAGCACTGGGCCGAAGACTTCTTCCTGCGCCAGGCGGCTGTCCGGCGGCACGTCGCGGAACAGGACGGGCGGCTGGTAGAAGCCGGCCTCGGGCGTGCCGTCCTTCAGCTTGCCGCGCGCCGCGACCTTCATGCCTTGCGCTTCGGCTTCGGCCAGGAAGCCGCGCACGCGGTCCTGCTGGCGCGCGTTGATCAGCGGACCCACATCCAGGTCGGCCGCCGCCGGGCCGGTCACCGTGGCCGAGAACGCGTCGGACAGGCGCTTGAGCACGGTTTCGTACACGCCGCGCTGGATCAGCACGCGGCTGCCGGCCGAGCACGTCTGGCCGGCGTTCTGGATGATGGCGCCCAACAGCACCGGCATCGCGGCGTCCAGGTCGGCGTCGTCAAACACGATCTGCGGCGACTTGCCGCCCAGCTCCAGCGTGACGGGCACGTGGTTTTCGGCGGCGGCATGGGCCACCATCTTGCCCGTCTGCGGCGAGCCCGTGAACGAAATGTGGTCGATGCCGGGATGCGCGGACAGCGCGGCTCCCGCCTCGTGGCCGTAGCCGGTGACGATGTTCAGCGCGCCAGCGGGCAGGCCCACTTCGGCGGCGATCTCGGCCAGCTTCAGGAGCGACAGGCAGGCGTCCTCGGCGGGCTTGACCACGCAGGCATTGCCCGCGGCCAGCGCCGCGCCGACGCTGCGGCCGAAGATCTGCAAGGGGTAGTTCCACGGCACGATGTGACCGGTCACGCCGTGGGGCTCGCGCACGGTCAGCACCGTGAAGCCGGGCGTGTAGGGAATGGTCTCGCCGTGCAGCTTGTCGACCGCGCCGGCATAGAACTCGAAGTACCGCGCCACCGCGGCGGCGTCGGCGCGTGCCTGCTTGATGGGCTTGCCCGTGTCGGCCGATTCCAGCTGCGCCAGTTCCTCCTGGCGGTCCAGCAGCGCGAAGGCGATCTTCATCAGCAGGCGGCTGCGCACGGCGGGCGCCATCTGGCCCCACTCGCCCTCGAAGGCCTGCCGGGCGGCCTTGACGGCACGGTCCACGTCCGCCTCGTTCGAGCGGGCCAGTTCCTCGAAAGGCTTGCCATCGGACGGGTTCAGGACGGGAATGGTTTCACCGGTGGCAGCGGCCACCCATTGGTTGGCGATAAAGTTCTTCTGAGTCACGATGTGCGGAGTAAAGTAGCGGCCGAACGGCCGGTTGGGGGAATCTGCGTGTCTCCAGGCGCTTGCCGGCAGAGAGCCAGCCGCGCCGCCAGCGCGTCATGCGCGCGGGCGTTGTGGTGTGATGGCAAGGTACGGGAGCCCTCTGTAACTTGTCAATTGGAATGACAGCTTTTATCCCAAGGTTCAGGATATTTTTCTGGATGATCGGGTTATCCCTAATCTTTCAGGGGCTTAGCGCCCTGCGGGTAAGTCATGCCGCATGACAACCCGTCCCCACTTCAAGGAGCGTCCGATGAGCAACGTGCGTGACCCGCAGCTGGAATCGCTGCTGGCTGCGGCCACCCGCCCCCGTCCCGAACTGGACGTGCTGGCCGAGGTGGCGTCCGGCCTGGGCTATGTCCGCGCCGAGCGTTTTGCCGAACGCGTCTACGAAAGCCTGTTCTACGCGATCGCCACCGGCAAGATCGCGCCCGGCAACAAGCTGCCGACCGAACTGGAACTGGCCGCCCTCTTCGAGGTGTCGCGGCCCGTCGTGCGCCAGGCGCTGGACCGCCTGCGTGAAGATCAGCTCGTGGACTCGATCCGCGGGTCCGGCACCTACGTGAAGTCCAAACCGGACCTGATGGGCGGCATGCCCGCCGTGGACCCGGCGCGCCGCGTCGGCCATATCCTCGAAGGGCTGGAACTGCGCAGGGTGATCGAGCCCGAATGCGCCCACCTTGCCGCGCTGCGCCGCACGCCCGAAGACCTGCAGGAAATGGACCGCATGCTGACCGGCTACGAAGAGGCTGACGCGTCCGGCGCCATCGCCCACCATCACGACTACGGGTTTCATCGCGCGATTGCGTCCGCCACCGGCAACCAGCGCTTCGTGCAGGTGCTCAAGTCGTTGGAATACGACGTCAGCCACGCCGTGAACGTCATGCGCCATCTGGTCCACAGCGAACCGTGGAAGCGCACGCGCGCCGCCATCGACGAACATCGCCACATCTATCAACTGATTCGCGATCAGGATGCCGAGGGCGCCCGCAACGTCATGCGCGCCCATATCGAAAAAGCCCGCAGCCGCATGCTCAACAGCGGCTCGGAACACTGAGCAGGAAGCTTCTATTCATGTCATCGCAACGCCCGCAACCGACCCTGGACCAGCAACTCGTCATCGTCACCGGCGCCAGCCGCGGCCTGGGCGCCGCCATTGCGCAGGCCTTTCTGCGTGAAGGCGCCAAGGTCGTCATCAACTACCTCAATAGCGCCGACCGCGCGCAGGCCCTTGCGGCCACCGCCCCGGACCGCGCCCTGTCCGTGCAGGCCGACGTGCGCGACCCCGCGGCCGTCGCCGCCATGGTCGCCCGCGCCAGCCAGCATTTCGGCCAGCCGGTCCACACCATCGTCAACAACGCGCTGCCCGCCTTCCAATTCAACGGCGATGCCCGCCCCCACGCCGACACGCTGGACTGGGCGCAGATGAATGCCCAGCTCGAAGGCAGCGTGCGCGCCGCGCTGAACACCACCCAAGCCGCCCTGCCCGGCATGCGCGCCGCCGGCGGCGGACGCATCATCAACGTCGGCACCAACCTCGTCCAGAACCCCGTCGTGCCGTACCACGACTACACCGCCGCCAAGGCCGCGCTCCTGGCCTTCACCCGCACGCTCTCGCACGAGCTGGGCGCGGATGGCATCACCGTCAACATGGTGTCCGGCGGCCTGCTGCGCACCACCGACGCCTCCGCCGCCACCCCCGACGCCGTCTTCGACATGATCGCCGCCGGCACCCCGCTGCGCGAGGTCACCACGCCGGAACAATTCGCCGACGCGGTCCTGTTCTTCGCCAGCCCGTGGTCGCGCGCGGTGACCGGGCAGAACCTGATTGTGGATGGCGGATTGGTCAAGGGCTGACCGTCACCTCCGGGTTGCCCCCCCGGATGGCGCCAACGCGTCGTGTGTTACGGTGGACCGGCAATCCACCGCAACCCAGGAGGCAAGATGAAGACACAGATCAGTTATCGAAAGCTCGACGGCAGCGACGGCGTGGCTTTGGTGAACGGCGGGATCTCCGATAGCCAGCAGGCGAAGCAGGAACTGGCAAATTGGCTGGACCTGCCGGCGGCAGACGCGGCGGGTGGAAATCCGGACGATGTCGACGGCCGGCTGCGGCGCGGCGGCATCGAACCGGGCTCGGTCGAGTTCAATCACATCAGTGAGTAGCAAAAGAAAAACCCCGATTCGCAGGAATCGGGGTTTTTGCTTGAAGGGGTCAGACACCTTGCGGAGTTCAGCAAGCAGAAGAAGACAGCATGAGCGGGTATCATCTGGCCTTATCCCCGGCGAATGCCAACCACGCCCCGGATGCGTAGCCAGATGAGTAGCTAGACCGGGGTTTTGGAAGGCGCCACCGCCAAGAACCGC
>JAEYVD010000265.1 GCA_023432075.1 Pseudomonadota bacterium
CTGGCCATCTCGCAGGTGGACCTGACGCGCGCCGCAAACGCCAACGGACGGCCGCTGCCGGGCCTGGTCAACGGCAAGGTCGTGCTGCTGCCGCCGCAGGCGGCCGGGAGCCGCTGATGCCGCTGAAACTTCCTTCACGCCGCGTGGCGGGCCTGTGGCTGGCTGGCGTGTTGTGCGCCGCAGCTGCGGGTGCCGCCGTACTGCCTGCGCGATGGGTGCTGGCGCTTTTGCCCGCCGACGCGCCGGTCACGTTGGCCGACGCGAGCGGCACGCTGTGGCACGGCAGCGCGTGGATCGCCCTTGGCGCCCAAGGCGCGCGCCGCGTGCTGCCGCAACCGGTGCAATGGCAATGGCGCTGGGACACGATGGCGCTCGACATCTCGCACCCCTGGCTGCAAGGCGTGTTGCGCGCGCGCCCGGGGTGGAACGGTCTGGCGCTGCCCGCATCGTCCCTGCGCGTGCCCGCGACGGTTCTGCCCGCGCTCGGCGCGCCTTGGAATACGTTGTCGCCGCAAGGCATGCTGGAGATCAACTGGCAGCCCTTGCGCCTGGGCGCCCCGCTTCCCCCCGGCCCGGCCGTGGACGTGCGCTGGCGCAACGCTGCGACTGCGCTCTCGCCCATCTCGCCGGTGGGGACTTATTTGCTGCGCGTGCAGGGCGGTAAAACCGGCGCGACGCTGGTCCTCAGCACGGAAAGCGGCCTGCTCGACGTCAAGGGCCAGGGCGGTAGCGGCCCCCGAGGCATAAGCTTCCAGGGCGAAGCCACGTTCGCCCGATCGGCCAACGAGGCCGACCGCGCCGCGCTGGACGGCCTGCTGTCGACACTGGGCCGCCGCTCAGGCGACACGGTGACGTTCAGCGTGGGGAAATCCGGGCGATAGGGGCGGCGTCGGAGCGCGGGAAGGTGTCAGACACCCAGCCCAAGCGGCCGCGGGTTATGCGTCGCGCGTGACGCGCAGGATTTCCTCTGGCGACGTCTGCCCGGCTTCCACCCACCGCTGGCCGTCCTCGCGCATGCTGCGCATGCCGGCGGCCGCCGCGGCGCGGCGCAGTTCGCGTTCGTCGCGGCCTTCGTGGATCAGGCGGCGGGCCTCGTCGTCCACCGTGAAAAGCTCGTGGATGCCCGAGCGGCCGCTGTAGCCGGTATGGTTGCAGGCCTCGCAGCCCACGGGGTGAAAGACCTGCACGCCATCCAGCATCGACGGCGATTTGCACGCCGGGCATAGCTTGCGCACCAGCCGCTGCGCCAGCACGCCCAGCAGCGACGACGCCAGCAAAAAGGGTTCGACGCCCATGTCGGTCAGGCGGGTGACGGCGGACACGGCATCGTTCGTGTGCAACGTGGCCAGCACCAGGTGGCCCGTCAACGAGGCCTGCACCGCGATCTGCGCGGTTTCCAGGTCGCGGATTTCGCCGATCATGATGACGTCCGGGTCCTGGCGCAGGATGGCGCGCAGGGCCAGCGCAAAACTCATGTCGATCTTGGCGTTGACCTGTGTCTGGCTGATGCCGGCCAGGTCGTATTCGATGGGATCTTCCACCGTCAGGATGTTGCTGGTGGACGCGTCCAGCCGGCTCAGCGCCGCGTACAGGGTGGTGGTTTTGCCGCTGCCGGTGGGGCCAGTCACCAGGACGATGCCGTGCGGCTGGCGGATCAGGCGGTCCAGCTGCGACAGAACGCCCGGGCTCATGCCGAGCTTTTCCAGTTGCAGCCGGCCGGCTTCCTTGTCCAGCAAGCGCAGCACGGCGCGCTCGCCATGCCCGGTCGGCAACGTGGACACGCGCACGTCGATGGGACGCCCGCCCACGCGCAGCGCGATGCGGCCATCCTGCGGCAGCCGTTTCTCGGCGATGTCCAGATGCGCCATGATCTTGATGCGCGAAATCAGCGCGGCGTGCAACGCCTTGCGCGGCGACACCACGTCGCGCAGCGTGCCGTCCACGCGGTAGCGCACCACGGAATGCGTTTCGAAGGGTTCGATATGGATATCGCTGGCGCCGTCGCGCGCGGCCTGCGCAAAAAGCGCGTTGATCATGCGGATCACGGGCGCGTCGTCCTGCGCTTCGAGCAGGTCCGCCACCTCTGGCATGTCCTGCATCAGGCGGTCCAGGTCGATCTCGTTTTCCGCCACGCCCATGACCGACGCCGCGTCTTCCGAGTGGCTGTAGGCCGCGGTCAGCAGCGTCTCCAGCGCCTCGTCGTCGATCTGCGTGAGCCCGATGTCGCCGTGGCAGCGCCGGATCTCGCGCACGGCCCATTCTGGCGTGCGCGGGCTGACCGTCAACTGCGCCTGCCCCCCGCGCAGCGACAGCACCGCGCGCTGCGCGCGGGCCCAGGCATAGGGCAAGGGGTGCGCGCTCATAACAGCTTCTCGGGGTCCACCGCCACCGTCATCATGACCGGCCGCGGCGCGCGGATGGGTTGCTGGGCGGGCGCGGGCGGCGTGCCGGGATACTGGCGCACCGCAAAGGTCTCGACCGTTGCGGGCGGGGGACGGCGCAGCGTGGCCGCCTGCTGCTCGGGCCGCAGATCGTAGGCGTTGTTCGACACCGACGGCGCCGAGCCCGGCAGCGGCAGCATCGGCGCCTGCATGTCCGGCAGCGCCCAGTGGTCGCGCGGCTGCACCGCGCCCTGCGCGCGCCGCATGTAGTCGTAGCGGTCCATCGTGACGCTGGCGCTGCGGTTGGCGTCGCGCACCACGTACGGACGCAGGAACACCATCAGGTTGGTCTTGGTGCGCTTGCGCGTGTCGTAGCGGAACAGCGAACCGATCACGGGCAGCGAACTCAATCCCGGCACGGCGTTGGACGTGAGCGTCACGTTGTCTTCCAACAGGCCGCCCAGCACGATGATCTGGCCGTCGTCGATCAGCACGCTGGTGTCGATCGCGCGCTTGTTGGTGACGATGCCGGTCGTGGGGTTCGAGCGGCTTTCGTCGATGCTGCTGACTTCCTGATAGATGTCCAGCTTGACCGCGCCGCCTTCGGAAATCTGCGGCCGGATGTTCAGTTTCAGGCCCACGTCCTCGCGCTCGATGGTCTGGAACGGATTGGAGCTGCCATTGCTGCCCGAGGTCACGTACTGGCCCGTCACGAACGGCACCGTCTTGCCGACCAGAATGCTGGCCGACTGGTTGTCCAGCGTCAGCAGGTTGGGCGTGGACAGGATGTTGGCCTCGCCCGTGTTCTGCATGGCACGCGCCAGCACGCCCAGGTTGATGACCTCGTTGCCCAGCACGTCGACCGTGCCCTTGACCACGCCCAGGCTCAAGCCGCTGCCCAGCGCGTCGATCGAGGTCGGTCCGTTGCCGGTGATGCCGCTGCCGCCCAGGTTCGTGCCGCCGATGAAGCTGGTGCCGTTGCCGTTGATGTTGCCCGCGCCGGTCATCCACTGGATGCCGAATTCGGCGGCCTTCTGTTCGCTGACTTCCACGATCAGGCTTTCCACCAGCACCTGCGCGCGGCGCTGGTCGAGCTGATCGATCACTTCACGCAGGCTGCGGTACAGCGGCTCGGGCGCGGAGATGATGAGCGAGTTGGTGGCCGGGTCCGCCTGGATGGTGGCGCCGCCCGCGGAATACGACACCGCCTGCGTCGAATTGTCTTCGCGCGCGATGCGCTCCTGTTCGCCCGACAGGCCGCCGCGCGACGAGCCTGACTGGCTGGACATGCCCAGGCCTGCCTGCGGCCCCGAGCTGCTGGCCGTGTTCTGCGCGCGCGCGCCGCCTTGCGCGCCGCCGGTGCTGCTGCTGGCGCCCGGCGCGGCGCCCGGCGCTGAATTTGCCTGGCCCGTCAGCAGCCCGCCCAGCACCTCGGCGATGCGCGTGGCCTGCGCGTTGCGCATGTACACCACGTGCAGGTTGCCCGCGCGGTTCTGCTGTGCGTCCAGCTTCTGGATCAGCTCGCGGGCCAGCCGCGTGCGTGCCGGGCTGCCCGAACGCACCAGCACGCTATTGCTGCGCGGATCCGCCACGATTGCGATGCGCTGCGTGGGGTCGCTGCTCTGCGTGTCCAGCAGTTGCGAGGCCAGGATGGCGATGTCTGTCGCGATGGCCGATTGCACCGGCACCACATCCGTGTCCATCGAACTGGGTACGTCGATGCGCGCGATGACCGCGGCGATGCGCTCCAGGTTGTCCGCGTAATCCGTCACGACCAGCGTGTTGTTGCCGGGGTATGCGTTGATCGGATTGTTCGGCGGCACCATCGGGCGCAGCACCGGCACCAGGTTCGCGGCGTTTTCGTACTTCAGCGGGAACACCCGCGTCAGCATTTCGCCGCTGTTGCCGCCGCCTTTCGCAAAGGCCGACACGGGCACGGGCGCCCGGCCAGCGGCGGCCGGCTTGGCGCCCCCCGGTCCCGCCCCGCCCACGACGGCGCTGCCTTGCAGCTTGGCGTCGGCCTCGGGCACGACGCGCGTCACGCCGTCGACGTCGACGATGGCAAAACCTTGCAGCCGCAACGCGCCAGTCAGCATGGACAGCGCCTGCGCGCTATCCACGGGTCGGTCCGAAACCAGGGTGAGCTTGCCCTTGACGCGCGGGTCCACCAGGAAGTTGCGCTGCGTGAACAGGGACAGCGCGCGCAACACGGCGGGGATGTCCGTGTCGACGAAGTTCAGGCTGACGCGGTTGTCCGCCTGTTGTGCGTGGGCCGTGCCGGCGGCGGGTCCGAGTTGAGTTGCGGCAAGCAGGAATGCAAGGCTGAATTGCGCAATGTGACGCATGACGAGATAGGTGCCCGAGACGTGAAATCGTTTGGAAAAACGGGAAAGCGCGTCGGAGTATACGGGGTGTGACTGCAACATCCCGGTCATATTTCATAGGCAAGGTGACGGGCTGG
>JAEYVD010000279.1 GCA_023432075.1 Pseudomonadota bacterium
TCGCGCTGGGCGCGGTCTGGACCGGCACGGCCTGGTACACGGGCCAAAAGGCCGAGGAATTCGTCAAGCAGGCCATCGAGGACTCGAACGTCGAGCTCAAGAAGGTCGCCGACAAATGGGGCATCAATGCCGTCGCCGAACTGGTCTCGTTCGACCGCGGCATCTTCACCTCGGTGTCGCGCTACCGCATCAAGTTCACCACGCCGGCCGCCGATGGCAAGCCCGCGCAGGAACGCGATGTGGTGTTCGTCGAGCACCTGAGCCACGGCCCCCTGCCGTTCTCCAACCTGAAGTCCGGCAAGTTCATGCCGGCCATGGTCGCCAGCGATTTCGCGCTGGAAGAGACGGACACCGTCAAGGACTGGTTCGCCGCCGCCAAGGGCGCCATGCCGCTGTCGGGCCACTACAGCGTCAGCTATGGCAAGGACATCACCGGCAAGTTCAACATGGCCCCGGTCGAAGTCGCCAAGGACACCACCAAGCTCGTGTTCTCGGGCATGAAGGGTGATTTTGATTACGCCACGTCCACCAAGCGCGGCATTTTCGACGTGGTTGTCGACAGCCTTGAAATGTCGGGCCCGTCCGACAACAGCGACATCACCGCCATGGCGGTCAAGGGCATCACCCTGACCAGCGACCTGAAGCCGGCTGCCAACGACATGTACGTGGGCAGCCAGAAGGTGACGTTCAAGGATTGGACGATCACGTCGCGCGAAAAGCCGCCTGTCCAGCTCAAGGACACGTCGATCGCCGTGGACATGACCGAGAACGGTCCGGCCATGGGCGCCAAGATGGCGGTGGACTTCGGCATGATCAACGTGCAGGCCAAGGACATGGCCGGCATGAAGCTGGTCATCGATGCGCAGAACCTGGACTCCAAGGCGCTGAAGTCGCTGAACGACGTCTATGAGGCCGCCTCGCGCCGCATGCTGCAAAGCAATGGTGAAGAGCAGACGCCGCAGTTCACGGAAGAAGAAAAGGCCGTGCTCAAGACCAACTTCGAGCAGCTGTTGGCCGGCAACCCCACGCTGGCCGTCGCGCCGCTGGAAGTGCGCACCGCCAACGGTACGTCGACGTTCAACCTGAACATGGCGCTGGTCAAGCCGGCCGCGCTGGAAGGCGACCCGTCCGACATGGCGTTGCAAGCCCTGAAGAAGCTGGATGCCAAGCTGGTGCTGTCCAAGGGCAACCTGGCGGACCTGATGGCCATCGAACCGCAAATGCGCGGTGTGTCCGCCGAGCAGGCCGCGCAGACCGCCAAGGGCCAGGTGGAAATGGTCGGCACCATGGCCACCGCGATGGGTCTGGGCAAGGTCGAGAACAACAACATCGTCACGTACCTGAACTACGCCGACGGTCAGGTGGACTTCAACGGCAAGAAGATGCCGCTGCAGCAGTTCCTGATGATGGCGATGGGCGGCGTGATGGGCGGCATGCGCTAAGCTGCCGCAAAACGAATGGCGCGCCGCCATCATCTTGGCGCGCCTGCCACGGGCTGTCTTGCGACAGCCCGTTTTTCTTTGACGCGAGCGGTCGCGGCAATCGCGGGGTTTCACAGACGGACAGGGGCAACATGAACAAGCGGATCGTGGCGGGTGGCATGTTGGTGGCGGTGGTGGCTGTGGCGTGGGTCGGCACCGCGTGGTACACGGGCAAGCAGATCGAAGCCCGGCTGGCGCAGGACGTGCAGGCGTTGAATGCACAGGCGCAGCGCCTGAGCGCGAAGCTGGGAGTGCCCGTGACGCTCGAACTGCAATCGTTCGAGCGCGGCGTGTTTTCTTCCGATGCACGGTTCGGTGTGAAGGTCACCGTGCCGTCTGGACGCAAGCCGGCCGAGAAGGCGTTTGCGTTCACGAGCAACATTGAACACGGTCCGTTTCCCGCCTCGCGGCTTGCGTCAGGCGCTGTCGCGCCCGTGATGGCGGCGGGCAGGCTGCTCATGACCGAGACGCCCGACGCGGCCGCCTGGTTCGCGGCGGCAGGCGGACCGGCCCCGGTGACGGCGAACTTCCTGATCGCTTATGACCGCGATTTTTCCGGCGATCTGGCGCTGGCGCCCGTCAAGTATGCCGACGCTCCGATCACGTTCGACTTCTCGGGTTTGCAGGCGCAGGTCGAACATGCCGGTGACGGCACGCGCGACGCGGTGTCATTTGCCACCGGCAAGGCCTCGCTGACTGAAGTGATCAAGGGCAACCCTTACACGCTGACCCTCGATGATCTGGCGTTATCGCATGAACTGACGGGGGCACCCGAGTCCACCGCAAGCAGCACGACGCTGACGGTGAAGCAATGGGCTTCCGATCTGGACAAGCTGCCATTGGGCCTGAAGGACATTGCGCTGACGCTGGGTTCGGAAGGAACTCCCGAGCGCATGACCGGCAAAATGACGCTCGATGTCGGCAGCATCAGCGTGCGCCACCTGCATGTGGCCAAGCTGCAGATGGCGGCGAGCGCCAAGGACTTGGATGTTGCGGCGCTCAAGGCGTTTCAGGACGCCACCGCAAGCTCGCCGTTGCAAGCGAAAAAGGCCGATCCGCTTTCGGGCGACGGAATGCTTGCCGCGTCCCATCTGCTGAAGTTCCTCTTGGCTCGTCCCAGCTTCACGCTGTCGACGCTGCAGGTCGACACGGCCCGTGGCACGTCGTCGCTCAGCCTGGATATCGGCCTGGATTCGCCGTCATTCTGGAAAAGCGACCCCATTTCCATCGCCAAGGAAGTCGTGCGCAACCTGAGCGTGCGGCTGAAGCTGTCGCCGGAAAACATGGCCGATGTGATCGCGGCGCGGGCGGAACTGAAGGGCGCCACGCGTGAGGCAGCCCGGTCGGCGGCCGAGCGGGAAGCCGCGGGGCTGCGCGGCCTGGTCAGTGCCACGTCCTGGGGCCGCATCGAGGACGGCGTAATCCAGTTCGAGGCGGACTACCGGGACGGCCAAGTCGACATCAACGGCAAGCGCATTCCCATCGAGATGTTCTTGGGCCAGATGCTCATGCGCAACGCGCCGGGTGCCGCGCCGGCGCCCTGAGGTTCAGAACGGCAAGGCCCCCGACGCCAGTTCGCCGTTGCGCAGCACGGCCACGTGAAAGCGCTTGTCGGCGGCCTTCATGATGTCTTCGGCCGGGTCGCCCTGCACCAGCAGCAGGTCGGCCACCTTGCCCTCAGCAATCACGCCGTGGTCGGTCATGCCCATCAAGTCATGGCCGCGTGACGTGCCGGCGATCAACGCGTCCACCGGCGTCATGCCAAACTCCACCATGTACGCCAGCTCCATCGCGTTCTCGCCGTGCAGATTGAACGGCGTGCCCGCGTCGGTGCCGAGCGCGATGCGCCCGCCCGCCTTGTAGTACATCTGGAACGACTCGCGATGCCGCTGTTCCACCGCGCGGGCCTTTTCCACCGCGTAGGCGGGAATGCCGTTGTCGGCATTGGCGATGATGTTGCGCACGGCGGCGATGGTCGGCACCAGGTAGGTCTCGGCTTCCAGCATCTCGCGCAGGCAGTCGTCGTCCATGAAGATGCCGTGCTCGATCGAATCGATGCCCGCGCGCACCGCATTCAGGATGCCCTGCGTGCCCTGCGCGTGACTGGCGGTGCTTTTGCGAAAGCGTTTGGCCTCGTGCACGCCCGC
>JAEYVD010000409.1 GCA_023432075.1 Pseudomonadota bacterium
GCGCAGGGCCGGCCCCGGCACTTTTTTTGGCGGCGCATGTAAGAACTACCGTTTCGCCGGGCCGTGCAGGCCGCGCCGCCGGGCCGGCAAGGCGACCGTCGGGTGTGGCACAGCGCTTGCTTGGAAGGCGCGTTGCAGGGCGAGCCGTTCGCCATGCAAAACGCTTCATCGAAGGAGACACACCATGAACCAACCGTTGACAGGCGCCAGCCAGGCGCAAAGCGAAACCAAGATCGTGGGCGGTCCGAAAAGCGATCCGAGCGGTCCGGGCCCGCAGATCATGGCGGCCAGCACGCTGGAAGGGAACGACGTCTACAACCCGGCTGGCGAATCGCTGGGCAGCATCCAGGAAATCATGCTGGACGTGCCGCACGGACGCATCGCGTATGCCGTGCTGTCCCGCGGCGGCATTCTGGGCATTGGCGACAAGCTGTACGCCATTCCGTGGAGCGCGCTGACACTGGATACCGACCGCAAATGCTTCGTGCTGAACGTGGACAAGGAAGTCCTGAAGAACGCCGAGGGGTTCGACAAGGACAATTGGCCCAGCATGGCGGACGAAACCTGGGCGAGAGGCATTCACCAGTACTACAACCAACCCCCGTACTGGTAAACCGCCACCGACGAGGACGCCATGCTTCGGGAAGGCAGATTGATCGCGGTTTCTCCCCGTTTCAACGACGCGGTCGGCGGCTGCGCGGGCCTCTTGGCGGCGCGTCCGGACAGCACCGTGCTAACGGTGTATTCGGGCCTGCCGTTGGAGGCCGGTTGCGTCAGTGCCGAAGACCGGGACAGCGGCTTTACCAGCGGCCGTCAAGCCATTCTTACCCGTCAGGCCAGCAGCGAGCGGGCGTTGTCGCTGCTGGGCGTTCGGGGCGTGCAGATGGATCTGGTGGACGAGCAATACCAGGAAAGCGGTAGTGTGGGGCGGCTTACGGGCGCCTTGGCGGCGGCGCTGTCCGCGCTGCGGCCGCGGGTGATTCTGATGCCGTTGGGGCTGTGTGGGGAGCCGCAGCTGCAAGTGTCCGACGCCTGCCTGACGGCACGCGCGCTGTTTCTGCGCGTGGAGTGGATTGCGTATGAAGAGGTCGTGGATGCCGAGCCGGGCGCGGTTCAGCAGCGGCTGGCCGCGCTGCTGCGCCAACGGATCCTGGCCTCGCCGTTCGATGCGGGGGCCGAGATCGACGTTGCGCGGGCCCGCCAGCGCGCGTCGGCCGCGCGCAGCAGTCTTGCGCCGGGCGCGCATGCGGACGACGCGGGTGCCGCGGCATCCCGGCCGGAGCGCTATTGGCGCCTGTCGTGGCGGCGGGACGTCGCGGCGTGAGGTGGCGGCGGGAAGGAGTGAGACGGGACTTGAGGCGGGGCCAGGCCCGTGGGCGCCTCATCCTTTTCGAGCATTGATGAATGATGGCGCATCCCGGACGATGCTCTAGGTTGCGCAGGCCGCCGCGCCTCGCTATGGTGCAAGGGATGTGGCGCCGGCGGCGCCGGTGATTGGTACAACTTCGGAAACCAAGATGAGTTCGAACGCAGCCGACGCGCGTGGCCGGTCAGGCTGGGGCACCGCCCTGGCGATATTGCTTCTGATCGGGGCCGTCCTTGCGGTGCTGGCGCTGGCCGCCACCCGCGTCGTGGAGCAGCGCATCGCAAGCATTCTGGGGCCGCGCAGCCAGGTCGGCAATGTGCAGGTCGGCCTGCGGCAGGTGGTGCTGACTGACGTTACCGTTCCCGGCGCATCCGGCCAGCCCGGCGCGCGCGCGCAACGCGTCGAACTTGAGCCCGAATGGACCGCCTTCCTGCGCCGCGAGGCCGTATTCAAGCGCATCATCATCGAAGGATTCGATTTCGCCGTGGTGCGCAGTCCCAACGGCGACATGCAGATCTCCCCCGCGCTGCAGTCGGCGTTGAGGGCGGCCGAAGGAGACGGCAAAACGCGGCGCAACGGGCCGATCCGGGTGGCCGAGCTGATTCTGCGCGACGGCCGCCTGGATTATCTGGATGGCGCTATCTCCAAACCGCCGCATCGCATTCCCTTCAAGGACGTGCAGGCGCGGCTGCAGCCCGTGGTCATTCCGGGCGACGGCACGTCCAGCGACTTGGAATTCACCGGCAAGGTCGAAGACAACCGGAGCGGTGAATCGACCGTGCGCGCGCGGGGCAAGGTGGCCATCGGCGGCACGGACGCCGACATCACGGTGGCGGCGCGCAACATGGACGTGCGCCATGCCGCGCCGTACCTGGCCGAGAACGGCGCCGGCTCGCTGTCAGGCGGCTCGATGGACCTGGACATGAAGACGTCGATCGCCCGCCACGAATTGAAGGCCTCGGGCGCCGTGGCGCTGCACAACCTCAAGTTCAGTGGCGATGGCAGCCTGTTCTCGTTGCCGCGCAAGGCGGTGCTGGCGGCGATGAAGGACAAGAGCGGCACGATCCGGTTCGACTTCGCGCTGGCGGGCAGCCTGGACAATCCGAAGTTTTCGGTCACGCGCGGTTTTGCTGCGCAGGTGGCGCAAGGCTTCGGGCACGCGATCGGCGTGGGCGCGGAAGGCGCCGCGGAAGGGGTCGCGGGCGCGGTCAAGGAATTGGGCAACGCGCTGTCGGACCTGCTCAGCCCGACCAAGCCCTAAGCCGTCGCCGGGTAACCGCCTAGGGCAGCGGCCGCGGCCGGCCGACCCGCGCACCCATGACCATCTCCGTCACCCAGTTCACCAGGATCGACGTATAGGCCTGCTGCGAGGCCTTGTCGCTGAGGGCGTGGTCCGCGCCATCCAGGATGCGGTGCGTCATCGAATGGGACCGCCGGAAGGCCGAGCGGTAGTTCATGATCGTCGAGTGCGGAATGTACACGTCGTGTTCCGCTTCCACGATCAGCACGTCGCCCGTGAAGTTGGCGCACGACGCCAGCGCGCGGTTGCTTTCAGGTTCGATGTGCGTGTTGCGGTAGGCGCGCAGCGTCTCGCGGTTGAGCTGGTTCTTGGGCAGCATCCATTCGTCGTCGCGGTACAGCGCGGGCACGTGCAGGGCCAGCCAGCGCACCCGGCGCAGGCCGCTCAGAATGGAGGCCAGGTAGCCGCCGTAGCTGCTGCCCACCACCGCGACCGAACCGCTGTCCAGCGATGGGTGCGCCGCAAGCCGGTCGTAGGCTGCCATGACGTCATGCAGGTTGTCGTCGCGCGACACCTGCATCTGCTGCGCCTGCGTGGCGGCATGGCCGCGCAGGTCGAACGTCAGGCACACGCACCCCAGCGCGGCGATGCCCTTGGCGCGGGCCAGGTCGAACTTCTGGTCGCCGCCCCAGCCGTGAATGAACAGCACACCCGGCACCTTGTTCTCGGGCGTCAGAAACGTGCCGGCCAGCTGCTGGTCCGCCACGTCGATTTCGATTGGGTCGCTAAAGGCGGCCATCGTCGTCCTCCAGAATGCCCCCGGATTTGGTGATCATACCGACGGCGGAATCTTCGCCGCGATACACATATTGCTCCGACGTGGGCGGCGGCTCGTCCGTGCCGTAGCGCTCGCGCGTGAAGGCGGACACGGACTTGAGCGACGGGGACAGCATGAACGCCTGCAACGCGGACAGTTCCGCAATGCTGGCGCCGCCCGCGCGCCACGATTGCTCCAGCACGCCGGCGCGGGGTTCGCCTCGGGCATTGCGGCCCACACCGACGTCGTAGTTGCGCCGGGACGCGAAGAAATCAGGGTAGGCCGTGGAGACCGCCGTGTCATAGCGGCAGCTCAAGTCCACCGCCTGCCGTTCTTCGTCGGTCAGGTTAAGCGCCCGCAGCTCGTCGAAGCCCCCGCGGGCAACGGTGAGATTCGAGCCGCCGTACACCGAGACGCCGTTGTTGTCCGGCGTCAGGCATTGCGTGCCCACGTACGACGCTTCCAGCTTGCCCACGCGCACCCAGCCCACGCTGTAGGTCTCGATCTGCGCAAGGTCCTCCTCCAGCACGAGACCCAGGCGGCGCACGGACGCGGCATCCTGCTCGCTCAGCGCGGCGCGCAGTTCCTGCGCATTGCGCACGACGATCTGGCCGCGGCCGGCGGTGGCGTCGGCCGGTTTGACGCGGAATGCGCCCTCCTGAAGGAGACGCTCGCCCGCGCGGTGGGCGTCATCCAGCGTGAAGGCGGTGAATCCGCGAAGCACGACTTCCTCCAGCGCGCCGCCCAGCGACCGCACCCATCCCTGGGGAATCCGCGACTGGGCGTCGACAACGCCGTGGGTGATGGATTTGGTCGCGACAAACGCATGGGGCGTCACCCCGCCAAACAGGTCGGCAGCGCGCGTGATGCCCAGCTTTGCCGCGCGGGCCAGGCTGGTGATGCTGCGATCGGGCACGTAGTAGGGCGGAGGCTCTCCGCGATTGCGGGTCGGCCGGAAGTCCGGGGCGAATCGCCGTCCCAGCAACGCGGCAACGCGCAAGGCCAGCGCCTCTTGCGAGGCGATATCGTGTTCGGAGGCGCCCGCGCGGCGGGGATAGGCGGCGACGGTACCTGCGGAGTCGGGTCGGGGTCTATTCATGGCGGTCCTCATTGCAAGGGGCTTGCTTGACCGGGTGGAGCGGCATCTGCCTTGCGGCGCCGCATGCCCAATTTCAGCTCGATCAGGGGGTACGCAATCAGCGCCAGGCACAGCGGCGTCAACGCATACACCGCGCGGTAGGCCAGCGCTGCACCCAACACTTCGGTGGGCGGAATCTGGGATCCCAGCGCGGCCACGAAGATCGCCTCGGTAGTGCCCAACCCGCCGGGGACGCGGGTAATGACGGACGCGAAGCTCGTGCAAAGCAGGATGCCGAGCACGGCCGGATAGCTTGCCTTGCCCTGGAGCAGCACATAACAAATGGCGCCCATCAGGGACCAGGACAGCGCCGCCACGGCGCATTGGGCCACGGCCATGCGGGCGCGCGGCAAGGTGATGTGGTGGCCCATCCAGGTGACGCTGCGGCGGCGGGCCCGCGCGCAGGTCACGACATAGGCGATACCCAGCGCCAGCAGCGCAAGCCCCAGAATGCGCAACATGCCCGAGCCGATCTCCCAGCCCGCCGGCACCGGCACCACGCCCGATGCGAACACGATGCCTGCCAGCCACGCATAGCCGATCCAGTTGGACGCCGCCGCAAACAGCGCGACGCGGGTCGCGACGGACTTGCGGCAGCCCAGCCGCGTGTACAGCCGCAGCCGTGCCCCCAGGCCGCCCACCAGCACGCCCAGGTTCAGGTTCAGCGCGTAGCTCAGCATCGCCACGCCCAGCGCCTTGGGCGCGGGCAGCTGGTGGCGCGTGTACTTCTTGCCCAAAAGGTCCAGGCTGCCGTACGCAAGGTAGCCGGCCACCACCAGTCCTGCCGCGATCGCGATGGTCTGGCCGGGGATCTTGCGCATCGCGACCCACACCTGCGGCCAGTCGACGGATCGGCCGAAGTAGTACAGCAGTCCGGCGACCACGATCAGCACCAGGATGGGCAGCACGCGCTTGATCCGCGGCCAGCGCCGCCTCAAGGCCCGCATGGGGGACGAATGCATGATCTTCATGCCGTCTCCCTTCCGGTCTCTGCCGTCATGGATTGCAGGCGCGGCTTGTGAGCAGGCAGACTGCCCGCCCAGGCGGGAAACCGCCGCAGGAAGTGGAACACGACCACGCCCAGCCACAGGCGGCGCAACCGGCGCCGCGAGTTCTTGGCCATTTCGACCGGCCGGCAGTCCTCGGCAATCAGCCGGTCCAGACTCTTGCGCAGCGCCGCGTTCAGCGACGCGTCCCGCACCACGACGTTCGCCTCCAGGTTCAGCGCCAGACTGAGCGGATCCAGGTTGCTCGAGCCGATCGTCGACCAGTCATCGTCCACGCATGCGACCTTGCCATGCAGCGGCTGCTTGCAGTACTCATGGATCTCGACGCCTGAATCGATCAGGTAGTCATAAAGCATCGATGCGGCCAGGCGGGCGACCAGCACGTCGGGCTCGCCCTGCAGCAGCAGACGCACGCGCACGCCGCGGCGCGCGGCCTTCACCAGGTCGCGCAGCAGGTGGTAGCCGGGAAAGAAGTAGGCGTTGGCGATCAGCACGTCCGACCGCGCCGAACGCACGCCCGCCCGGTAATAGCGTTCGATGTCGCTGCGGTGGCTGATGTTGTCGCGCACGACCAGCCGGCCGCCGCCGTCGCCTGCGGGCAGGGGATCCATCCGTGCCGGCCGGCGCCGCAGCCGGCGCTTGCCGTTGCCCAGCGCCGTCCGCGCGTAGTCGGCGATGTCCGCCGCCAGCGGGCCTTCGACCAGGACGGCATAGTCCTGCTTGGCTTCCGGCCCGTACTCGGGCAAGTGGTCCGCGGAAAAATTGATCCCGCCGATGAACGCGCGTTCGCGGTCGATGGCCACGATCTTGCGGTGCATGCGCCGGAACACGTTCGTGCGCACGCCCAGGAAACGCGGGCGCGGATCGAACACGTGAAAGCGCACGCCGGCATCGGTCATCGCGCCGATGAAGGCCTCGCTCAGTTCGTCGGACCCGTAGCCGTCGACCAGCAGATCCACGCTGACGCCGCGCTTCGCGGCGCGGATGAGGACCTGCTGGATATCCCGGCCGACGACGTCGTCGAACAGGATGAAGGTTTCCACCAGCACTTCACTCTGGGCCGCGTCGATGGCTTCGACGACGGCGGGAAAATACTCCGTGCCGTTTTCCAGCAGGGTATATCGGTTGTTTTCGCGCCAACCCAGGTTCATAGCGCAATCTCCGCACAAATTGGCACATGATCGGAAAGGCGCGACCAGACGCGCGATGCCAGTGGCACCGGCTGCCAGTCGCGCACGCTGCGTACATAGATGCGGTCCAGCCGCAGCAGCGGCCAGCGCGCCGGAAAGGTCCGCGCGGGCCGGCCCAGCCGGGACGTAAACACTTCCTGCGTGCCGCAGTTGCGCATCAGGGTGTCGGCGCGCAGGCGCCAGTCATTGAAGTCGCCCGCGATCAGCAGCGGCTCCTCGGCGGGCACCCCGTGCGACACCAGCTCGCAAAGCCGGCGCAACTGCTCGCCCCGATGGCGCTCCAGCAGCCCCAGATGCACGCAGATGGCGTGCACGGGCGAAGCGAGGGAAGGGGGCCTCAAGACGCAGTGCAACAGGCCGCGTCCTTCATGGCCGTCAACGCTCACGTCGTGGTTCTGGTGGCTTTCGATGGGGTAACGCGACAGGATCGCGTTGCCGTGATGACCCTCGGGGTAGACGGCATTTTGGCCGTAGGCAAAGTCCGTCCAGAGCGTGTCGGCAAGAAATTCGTACTGCGACTGCGCCGGCCAGGAATCGTGGCGCCCGGCGTGTGTCTGGTGTTCGCCCAGGACTTCCTGCAGAAAGACCACGTCCGGCGATGCGGTACGCAGCGCCTCACGCAGGTCGTGCAGCATGAAGCGGCGATTGAAACTGGTAAAGCCCTTATGGGTATTGACCGTCAGCACCGTCAGCGTCGTGGCGTCGAGGGAATGCGAAGCGGGCATGAAAACTCCGGCAGATGCGATCTGGCGGAGGGAGCAAGCGGCGTGCCTGGAAAGTAACCAAACGTGTTGATGCGCAGCCGATGCCGGATGGGCATCGGCTGTGGCGGACGCTAGTGGCCCGTCTGCGTGCCGGGTTGGGCGTAACGTTCGACTAGCGTCGCGCTGGCCTCGTTCAGTCCCATGACCTCGACCTGACGGCCCGCGCGGCGCAGCTTGAGCGTCACCTTGTCCAGTTCGCCAACGGCGGATATGTCCCAGAAGTGCGCGGACGTCAGATCGATCACCACGCGCTCCACGGCTTCATGAAAGTCGACCGCCGCCGAGAACCGCGAGGCCGAGGCGAAAAAGATCTGCCCCGAATAGCGGTAGGTGCGGGTGCGACCGTCCTCGGACAGCGACGTGGCCACGTGCAGCAGCCCCTTGACCTTGCCGGCGAAGAACACGCCGCTTAGCACCACGCCCACCAGCACGCCCCGTGCCAGGTCGTGCGTCCAGACCACCACGGCTACCGTTGCCAGCATGACGACCGACGACTGCCAGGGATGCGAGCCGAGGTTGCGCAGGGAGCGCCAGTTGAAGGTGCCAATTGACACCATGATCATCACGGCCACCAGGGCCGGCATCGGGATCTGCGCCACCAGAGGACCCAGCGCCACGATCAGGAACAGGAGGAAAACGCCTGCCACGCAGGTGGACAGACGCGTGCGGCCGCCCGCGCGCACGTTGATGACCGACTGGCCGATCATGGCGCAGCCGCCCATGCCGCCCAGAAAGCCGGTGACCAGGTTGGCGATGCCCTGGCCCTTGCATTCGCGGCGCTTGTCGCTGGTGGTGTCGGTCATGTCATCCACGATCTGCGCCGTCATCATCGATTCCAGCAATCCCACCGCGGCCATCGTCAGCGAGTACGGCAGGATGATGCGTAGGGTTTCCAGCGTGAAGGGCACATCGGGAATCAAGAACGACGGCAGGGCGGACGGCAGTGTGCCCATGTCGCCCACCGTGTTGACGTCCAGGCCCGCCTGGATGGAGACGGCTGTCATGACGATGATGGCGATCAGCGGCGACGGCACGGCCGTGGTGAGCCGGGGCAGCAGATAGATGATGGCGAGCGCGGCGGCCACCATGGCATATGTGACCCATGTCACGCCGATCAGCTGCGGCAACTGCGCCATGAAGATCAGGATGGCCAGGGCGTTGACGAAGCCGGTCACGACCGAGCGCGACACATACTGCATCAGCAGGTCCAACCGCAGGAATCCGGCGGCGATCTGCAGCAGGCCCATCAGCACGGTCGCGGCAAACAGGTAGCTGACACCGTGCTCGCGCACCAGCGGCGCGACCAGGACCGCGACCGCGGCGGTCGCGGCAGAGATCATGCCCGGCCGCCCGCCCATGAACGCAATGATGAACGCGATGGAAAACGAGGCATACAGCCCAACGCTGGGGTCGACCCCGGCGATGATGGAAAAGCCGATGGCCTCGGGAATCAGGGCGAGGGCGACGAGCACCCCCGACAGAACGTCCGCGCGCGGATTGGCCATCCAGTCGCGGCGAAGCTTGGAAAGAACTGACATTGATTGGCTAAGCAGATTTGAGCAAGCGACAGGCGAGCGTCGCGCCGCCAGTGCGTGCGGCAGGTCAAGGGCGAGCGCCCATTGTGCTTGCAGGTTGTCCGAGGGATAGGCGCCCGGCCGAGCCACCCGGTAAGCCGGGTCCATCTGGGATCGCGACAGCGTCGCGACCGCGCACCCGTTGCGGGTGCAGCGGACGCGATTGTACTCCCTGTCCTTTGTCTACCGCGCCGTTGGCGCGGGGCCCGCGTAATACTGCGCCAGCGCCTGGATCTCCGCGTCGGTCAGGCGCTGTGAAAACGCGCGCATCACGCCGACATCGTCGTTCTGGCGCGATCCATTTCGAAACGCATTCATCTGGTCGGTGAAGTATTCCCGCGATTGTCCGGCCAGCCGCGGCAATAGCGGTCCTTCACCCATGCCGCGCACGCCATGGCAATTAGCGCAGGCGGGCAGGGCGCGCGCGCCGTCGCCTTCGACGTCCAGCTTGCGCGCCGCCTCGCCGCCGAACTCGCCCACGTGCAGCGGCGGACCGGCCAGGGTGCCGTAGTAGGCCGCCACCTGCCCGATTTCCTCTTCGGTCAGCGCGCGCGCGATGGTGTTCATCAGAGGTTGCACCCGCGTGCCGGACCGGAAATCGCCCAGTTGCTTGGCCAGGTATTCGCTACGCAGGCCCGCCAGGTTGGGGAAGATGCCGCCCGTGGGGGTGATGCCGGCGGGACCGTGGCAGGCCACACAGGCCTGCACCCCCGCGCCGGGTTTGCCGTTCGCCGCGAGCTGCTTGCCCGCTTCGGGATCGGCCTCGCTCAGCCATTTTTCCCACTCGGGGCGGGACGCGGTGAAATCGGTGGCGCTGCGTCCCGGCACGGGTTTTAGCGGGGCTGGCGCTTGCGCACCCGATGGGGCGGCTGGGGCCGCCGCACCCGATACCGCGGCGGG
>JAEYVD010000301.1 GCA_023432075.1 Pseudomonadota bacterium
CCTTGGGGGCGAACAGGCCTTGCGGCCGCTTTTGGACGAACAGCACGATGAGCACCAGGATGGTGATCTTGGCCATGACAGCTCCCGCGTAAGGCTCCAGGAATTTATTCACGCCGCCCAGGCCCAGTGCGGCGATGACGGTGCCGGCAAGCTGGCCCACGCCGCCCAGCACCACGACCATGAACGAGTCCACGATGTAGCCGCGGCCCAGGTCGGGTCCCACGTTGCCCAGCTGCGAGAGCGCCACGCCCGCCAGCCCGGCAATGCCCGAGCCCAGGCCGAAGGCCAGCATGTCGATGCGGCCGGTCGGCACGCCCACGCAGTCGGCCATCCGCCGGTTCTGCGTGATGGCGCGCACAAAGAGGCCAAGCCGCGTGTGGTTCAAGAGCGCCCACACCAGAAACACCACAAAGAAGGCAAAGCCGATGATGACGATCCGGTTGTAGGTCAGCACCAGCCCGCCCAGCACCGTGACGCCGCCGGACATCCAGCTGGGATTGCCGACCTCCACGTTCTGCGCGCCGAAGAGCGACCGCACGCCCTGCATCAGCATCAGGCTGATGCCCCAGGTGGCCAGCAGCGTTTCAAGCGGGCGGCCATACAGCCAGCGGATCACGGTGCGCTCCAGCGCCATGCCTACCAGCGCCGTCACCACGAAGGCAAGCGGCAGGGCGGCCACGACATACCAGTCCAGCCAGCCCGGCAGCCAGGCACGGAACACGGTCTGCACCACGTACGTGACATACGCGCCGATCATCAGCAGCTCGCCGTGCGCCATGTTGATGACGCCCATCAGGCCGAAGGTGATGGCCAGGCCCAGCGCGGCCAGCAGCAGCACGCTGCCCAGGCTGACGCCGTAAAACAGATTGCCCGCCCATTCGATCGTGGCCAGGTGCCGGTCGATCTGCTTGAGGGCCGTGGCCGCCGCCTCGCGCACGCCGGCGTCGGGCTCCGCATACGTGCCGTCGCGCTCCTGCGTCAGGGCGGCCAGCGTGGGCCGGAAGGCGGCGTTTCGGGTGTCGCCCAGCACCTGCACCGCGTGGCGGCGCTTTGCGGGGTCTTCGCTTTTCAATTCCAGATTGGCCTGCGCGATCAGCAGCGCATCGCGCACGGCCTCGTTCTTTTCCGCCGTCAGCGCCTTTTCCAGCATGGGCAGGCGCGCGGGGTCGCCCGTCTGCTGCAGCCGCCGGGCCGCGGCGAGTCGTTCGTTGGCGTCGTCGGAGAACAGACGCGATCCCGCCAGCGCGGCCTCGATGGCGCGGCGCAAACGGTTGTTGATGGAAATCGTGCCCGCATCCGCAGGCAGGTCCACGGCCGCGCCCGTGGACGGATCGGTGGCGCGCGTGCCGCTCGTGCCGATCAGCACGCGGCCGTCGGCGGTGGCGTAGAGCTGGTCGCTACCCAGCGCCTGCAGCACCGCCGCGGCGCCCGGATCGGGCAGTTGGCCCAGCGCGGCAATCGCTTGCAGCCTGGCGTCGGTGTCGTCGCCGGCCAGCGGCGCAAGCAGGGCGGGGTCCACGCCGGCGGCGGCCGCGGGTGCGGCCAGCGCCGGCACGGCCAGCAGCCATGCCAGAAGGAAACGACGCAAGAAGTGTGCGATTGCCGCGATGCGCATGGCTGCCTTTTCCTTGATGTTGAGACTACAGACCTTGCTTGCCTTCGTTGCCCGGGATGTACGGGCTCCACGGCTGGGCACGGATCGGGCCCTTGCTCTTCCAGACCACGCTGAACTGGCCGTCCGCCTTGATCTCACCGATGTAGACGGGCTTGTGAAGGTGGTGGTTGGTCTTGTCCATCTCGATGGTGTAGCCGTCGGGCGCGTTGAACTTCTGGCCGCCCATCGCCGCGATGACCTTGTCGACGTCGGTGGTCTTGGCCTGTTCGACGGCCTGCTTCCACATGTGGATGCCGATGTAGGTGGCCTCCATCGGATCGTTCGTCACGACCGTGTTGGCGTTGGGCAGGTTCTTGGCCTTGGCGTAGGCTTTCCACTTGGCAATGAACGCGTCGTTGACGGGGTTCTTGACGGATTGGAAGTAGTTCCAGGCGGCCAGGTGGCCCACCAGCGGCTTGGTGTCCACGCCGCGCAGTTCCTCTTCGCCCACCGAGAACGCGACGACCGGCACGTCGGTGGCCTTCAGCCCCGCGTTGCCCAGTTCCTTGTAGAAGGGCACGTTCGAGTCGCCGTTGATGGTCGAGATGACGGCCGTCTTGCCGCCCGTGGCGAACTTCTTGATGTTCGCGACGATGGTCTGGTAGTCGGAATGGCCGAACGGGGTGTAGACCTCGTCGATGTCGCTGTCCTTCACGCCCTTGGAATGCAGGAAGGCGCGCAGGATCTTGTTGGTGGTGCGGGGGTAGACGTAGTCGGTGCCCAGCAGCACGAAGCGCTTGGCGCCGCCGCCGTCTTCGCTCATCAGGTATTCGACCGCGGGAATGGCTTGTTGATTGGGCGCGGCGCCCGTGTAGAACACGTTCTTCTCCAGCTCTTCGCCTTCGTATTGCACGGGGTAGAACAGCAGGCCGTTCAGTTCCTTGAACACCGGCAGCACCGACTTGCGCGATACCGAGGTCCAGCAGCCGAAGACCACGGCCACCTTGTCCTGCGACAGTAGCTGGCGCGACTTCTCGGCGAACAGCGGCCAGTTCGACGCGGGGTCGACGACCACCGCTTCGAGCTTCTTGCCCATCACGCCGCCGTTGGCGTTGATCTCGTCGATGGTCATCAGGGCCACGTCCTTGAGCGACGTTTCCGAGATGGCCATGGTGCCCGAGAGCGAATGCAGGATGCCGACCTTGATGGTGTCCTCGGCGGCGTGAACCTGCGGCATCCATCCGGTCATGGCCAACAGGCTCACGGCGGTCAGTTGCTTAAGGGCTAGTCTGCGTTTCATGGTGACTCCTGGATGGAATAGGCCGGCCGGGCCGGCGAGAACGTTCAGAAAAAGCAGTCGCACAGGAGTCAAAAGCAAAACGTGTGCCAAGTGCGGGCAACGCTTGCGGCTGCTGTATGAAGGGGGTGGGTTTACGCGAAGCCGCGTGGCGGCCGGGGCGTGGCGCGCGTGCGATCAGAACGGTGCCGTCTGCACAAAACCGGTGCGCGATGCGCCCGATCCCGGTGCGGCGCGTGCCCCGATGCTGGAACTGGCATCGGCGGCTTGCGGGCGGTCTGGCCGCGCGTCAGAGGGAAAGCGCGGCGCGCGGCCAACATGGCACGCAGATTGCTTGGGAATCCGTACTTGTATACAAGAAAGGATTCCAGCATGAATGCCGCAGCAACGCAGAAGCAACCCGCCGGTTGGACCATCGCGCAATGGCAGGCCGCCTATCGCGGCGGGGCGCAGCCCGAAGCGCTGTTGGCCAGCTACGCCACCGAGCCCGGCGATAACGCAGACAAGGACAACGCCTGGATCCGGCGCGTGGACCGTGTCCAGCTCGATGAACAGCTCGACGGCCTGCGTCTCTTGCTGGCGGCGGCGGGCGGCGATCTCTCGCGCCTGCCGCTGTATGGCGTGCCCTTTGCCATCAAGGACAACATCGATGCGGCGGGCTGGCCCACCACCGCGGCGTGCCCCGCGTTCGCCTACACACCGCAGGAAGACGCGACCGTCGTGCGCCGCCTGCGGGCGGCCGGCGCCATCCTTGTCGGCAAGACCAACCTGGACCAGTTTGCGACCGGCTTGGTGGGCACGCGCTCGCCGCACGGCGCCGTGGCCAACACGTTCAATCCCGATTACGTAAGCGGCGGTTCCAGTTCCGGCTCCGCGTCGGTGGTCGCGCGCGGCATCGCGGCGTTCTCGCTGGGCACGGATACGGCGGGCTCCGGCCGCGTGCCGGCGGGCTTCAACAATATCGTCGGGCTCAAGCCCACCAAGGGCTGGCTCAGCACCGCGGGCGTGGTGCCGGCGTGCCGCACGCTGGACTGCGTGTCGATCTTCGCGCTGACCGTGGACGACGCCGACAAGGTCGCGCAGGTGGCCGGCGGGTATGACGACGCCGATCCCTATTCGCGCGGCGTGCCGGCGGGCGCGGCGCGCCCGTGGCCCAAGGCGCCGCGGCTGGCCGTGCCGGCGTCGCTGGAATTCTTTGGCGACACCGAGGCCGCCGCCGTGTTCGACGACGCCGTGCGCGCGCTGCGCGCCGATGGCGCCCAGGTCGAGGCCATCGACTTCGCGCCGTTCAGCGAACTGGCGGCATTGCTGTACCAGGGGCCGTGGGTGGCCGAGCGCTTTGCCGCGGTCCAGGCGTTGTGGAACGAGAACCCCGACGCCATCAATCCGGTCGTGCGCGGCATCGTCGAGCAGGCCGCGAACTACAGCGCGCTGGACGCGTTCAAGGCCGAGTACCGCCGCGCCGAGCTGACCCGCCAGATTCACCGCGCGCTCGAAGGCTTTGACGCGCTGGTCGTGCCGACCTCGCCGTCCATCTACACGATCGCCCAGCTGGAAGCAGACCCCGTCACGCTCAATTCCCGCCTGGGTGTCTATACCAACTTCGCCAACCTGGCCGACCTGTCCGCGCTGGCGGTGCCCGCCGGCATGCGCGCCGATGGCCTGCCCTCGGGCATCACGCTGATCGGCTTGGCGTGGCAGGACCGCGCGCTGGCGCAGTTCGGCAGGCAATGGCAGGCGCGCCGCGGATTGCCGCTGGGCGCGACGGGCGCACCGCTGCCCGTGCTGGCCGCCGATGGCGCGCCGTCCGCGGACACCGTGCGCGTCGCGGTGGTGGGCGCGCACCTGACCGGCATGCCGCTGAACCATCAGCTCACCTCGCGCCACGCGGTGTTCGTGGAGAAGACCGCGACGGCCGGCGACTACCGGCTCTTCGCGCTGGCCAACACCACGCCGCCCAAGCCGGGCCTGGTGAAGATGGACAACGGCGCCGCCATCGAAGTCGAGCTGTGGGACGTGCCCGTGACGGCCTTTGGCGCGTTCGTGGCCGAGATTCCCGCGCCACTGGGCATCGGCACTCTGGAGCTGGCCGACGGACGCCTGGTCAAGGGCTTCATCTGCGAACCGCGCGGCCTGGACGGGGCGCGGGACATCACCGAATTCGGCGGCTGGCGCGCTTACCTGGCCAGCCTGAACGCCACCACCCGATAACCCCGCCTCACCCCAGGGAGTCGCATCGTGTTCGATACCGTTCTGATTGCAAACCGCGGCGAGATCGCCGTCCGCGCCATCCGCACCCTCAAGCGGCTGGGCATCCGCAGCGTGGCCGTCTATTCCGATCCGGACCGCAATGCCGCGCATGTGCGCGAGGCCGACGTGGCCGTGGCGCTCGGCGGCGAGAAGGCCGCCGACAGCTACCTGCGCATGGACTTGTTGCTGGAAGCAGCGCGCGCGCACGGCGCGCAGGCGATCTATCCCGGCTACGGCTTTCTATCCGAGAGCGCCGACTTCGCCGAAGCCTGCGAGGCCGCCGGCATTGCCTTTGTCGGCCCCACGCCGCTGCAGATTCGCGAATTCGGCCTGAAACACCGTTCGCGCGAACTGGCGGCTGACGCGGGCGTGCCGATGACGCCGGGCACCGGCCTCTTGTCCAGCCTGGGCGAGGCGCTGTCGCAGGCCGAACGCATCGGCTATCCGGTCATGCTGAAAAGCACGGCGGGCGGCGGCGGCATCGGCTTGTCGCGCTGCGAGAACGAGGCGGAACTGACCGTTGCCTTCGACAGCGTGCAGCGCATGGGTGAGCACTTCTTTCGCGACGGCGGCGCGTTCATCGAACGTTATGTGGACAACGCGCGGCACGTGGAGGTGCAGATCTTTGGCGACGGCGCGGGCCGTGTGCTGGCGCTGGGCGAGCGCGACTGCTCGGTGCAGCGCCGCAACCAGAAAGTCATCGAGGAAACGCCGGCGCCGTTGCTGCCGGCCGCCACGCGCGCCGCGCTGCTGGATGCCGCCGTCAAGCTGGGCGAATCCGTGAACTACCGTTCGGCCGGCACGGTGGAGTTCATCTACGATCCGGCGCGCGACAGCTTCTACTTCCTGGAAGTCAACACGCGGCTGCAGGTCGAGCACCCGGTGACCGAGGCTGTGACCGGTCTGGACCTGGTGGAGTGCATGCTGCGCGTTGCCGCGGGCGAGCCGCTGGATTACGCCGCCATGTCGCGCGCCCCGCAAGGCGCGTCGATTGAAGTGCGTCTGTATGCCGAGGATCCGCTGCGCCAGTTCCAGCCGTCGCCCGGGGTGCTGACGGAAGTGTCGTTCCCGGACGGCGTGCGCGTGGACGGCTGGGTCGAGACCGGCACCGACGTGCCCGCGTTCTACGACCCGATGCTGGCCAAGCTGATCGTGCATGCGGACACGCGGGAGGCCGCGCTGGACAAGCTGGCCGACGCGCTGGCGCGCACGCGCCTGCACGGCATTGCGACCAACCTGGATTACCTGCGCCAGATCGTGGCCGATGCGCGCTTTCGCGCAGGCCAGCTGTCCACGCGGTTTCTGGAGAGTTTTGCGTACCGCCCCGCGGCCATCGAGGTCCTGGAAGCGGGCACCTACACCAGCGTGCAGGACTATCCCGGCCGCGCGGGCTATTGGGACATTGGCGTGCCGCCCTCCGGTCCCATGGACGATTACGCATTTCGCGTGGCCAACCGCATCGTCGGCAACGCGCCGGACGCGGCCGGCATCGAGACCACGCTGATCGGCCCGACGCTGCGCTTTCACGGTGATGCCGTCGTGGCGTTGACGGGCGCGTCGTGCGCGGCCACGCTGGATGGCGAGCCGGTGCCGATGTGGCAGCCCATCTTTGTCACTTCCGGGCAGGTGCTGGCCACCGGCCGCGCGCTGTCCGGCTGCCGCAGCTACCTGGCGGTGCGCAACGGCCTGGACGTGCCGGTGTACCTGGGCAGCCGGTCCACCTTTGCGCTGGGCCAGTTTGGCGGCCATGCCGGCCGTACGCTGCGGGTGGGCGACATGCTGCCCGTCGTGCGTCCCGAACTGGCCGGCGCCACGGCCGCGCCGCCCGAGACGCTGCCGCAGGCCGCGCCCGCCGCGCTGATCCCCGAATACGGCAACACCTGGGAGATCGGCGTGCTGTACGGCCCGCATGGCGCGCCCGACTTTTTTCAGCCCGACGCCATCGACGCCTTCTTTGCGGCCGACTGGGAGGTGCACTACAACTCCAATCGCCTGGGCGTGCGGCTGATCGGTCCCAAGCCCACGTGGGCGCGGGAAAACGGCGGCGAGGCCGGCCTGCATCCGTCCAACATCCACGATTGCGAGTACGCGATCGGCAGCATCAATTTCACCGGCGACAGTCCCGTCATCCTGACGCGCGACGGCCCCAGCCTGGGCGGCTTCGTGTGTCCCGTCACCATCGCGCGCGCCGAGCTGTGGAAGGTGGGGCAGGTCAAGCCTGGCGACCGCATCCGCTTCGTGCGCATCGATTACCCGCAGGCCGTGGCGCTGGAAGCCGCGCAGGACCGCCGCATCGCCGAACTGGCCCCCGCGGCGCCGGCCGCGACCGAACCCGCGCCCGTGCCGGCCACGGTCTCGGAGACCATCATCGCCGCGCTGCCCGCCGACGGGGCGCGCCCGTCGGTGTCGTACCGGCAAGCCGGCGACGGCTATCTGCTGCTGGAATACGGCGACAACGTGCTGGACCTGGCGCTGCGCATGCGCATCCACCTGCTGATGGAGGCGCTCAATGCGGATCCGGTTGACGGCGTGCTGGAGCTGTCGCCCGGCGTGCGCTCGCTGCAGATCCGTTACGACAGCCGCGTCATCCTGCAGGGCGCGCTGATTGCGAAGCTGCTGGAGATCGAACAAGGGCTGGCCGATGTGGCCACGCTCAAGGTCCCCACGCGCGTCGTGTACCTGCCGATGGCCTTCGAGGATTCCGCCACGCTGGGCGCGGTGCAGCGCTATCAGGAAACGGTGCGCGCCAGCGCGCCCTGGCTGCCGAACAACGTCGATTTCATCCAGCGCATCAACGGGCTGGACGCGCGCGACGAGGTGCGCCGCATCGTCTTTGATGCCAGCTATCTCATCATGGGCCTGGGCGACGTGTATCTGGGCGCGCCGTGCGCGGTGCCCATCGACCCGCGTCACCGCCTGCTGACGTCCAAGTACAACCCCGCGCGCACCTTCACCGCCGAAGGCACGGTGGGCATCGGCGGGGTGTACATGTGCATCTACGGCATGGATTCGCCCGGGGGCTATCAGCTCGTGGGCCGCACGCTGCCCATCTGGAACAAGTTCCTGAAGAACCCGGTGTTCCAGGACGGCAAGCCGTGGCTGCTGCGGTTCTTCGATCAGGTGCGCTTCTATCCCGTCACCGAGGCGGAACTGGATGTCCTGCGCGAGGACTTCCGCGAAGGCCGTGCCACCGTCCGCATCGAGGAGGAAGTGTTCGACTTTGCCGCGCATCGGCGTTTCCTGGCCGAGCAGGCGGACAGCATCGCCGCCTTCCAGGCGCGCCAGAAGACGGCGTTCGATGCCGAAGTGGCGCTCTGGAAGACCGAGGACGTGGCGGCCGAACCGCCTGCGGCCGAGCCCGAGGCCGAGACCGTGCTGCGCGACGGCGAGCGGCTGGTCAGCGCGGACATGTGCGGCAACATCTGGAAGATTCCGGTCCAGGTGGGGCAGAGCGTGTCCGCCGGCGACACGCTGGTGGTGGTCGAGGCCATGAAGATGGAACTGTCCGTCATCGCGCCGGCGTCGGGCACGGTGTCCGCCATCCGCTGCGTGCCCGGCAAGCCCGTCAACGCGGGAGATCCGCTCGTCGTGATCACCGAAGACGCCACGTGCGTCGTGACCGGATGATGCGGCTGGAAGCCGTCCAGGCCGGGCCCGCCCTCCGCCCCGCGCCGGCGCTTGCCGGCTCGCTGGCCGATCAGGTGTACCAGCGCATCAAGGATGACCTGTTCGGCTTTCGGATGCTGCCCGGCGAACGCTTCACCGAGGCCGACCTGGTGGCGCGTCTGGGCGTGAGCCGCACGCCCGTGCGGCTGGGCCTGGCGCGGCTGGAACGCGAAGGCTTCGTGCTGGCCCGGCCGCGCAGCGGCTGGCAGGTGCGGCCGTTCGACTTCGAACGCTTCGAGGCGTTGTACGACGTGCGCGTGGTGCTGGAGCAGGCGGCGGTGGAAAAGCTGTGCGCGCGCGAGCACATGGACCCGGCAGGCATTCTGGGCGCGCTGACGGACGTCTGGCTGGTGCCGCCGCCGCAGCGCATCCTGGACGGCCGGCTGGTGGCGCAACTGGATGAAGCTTTCCACTGCTCGCTGGTGGCCGCGGCAGGCAATCCGGAGATGGCGCAGATCCACCGCGACGTCACGGAGAAGATCCGCATCGTCAGGCGGCTGGACTTCACCAAGGACTTTCGCGTTGACGCCACCTACGACGAACACGCGGCGATCCTGCGGGCGATCCTGGCGCGCCGGGCAGAGGAGGCCGCGCGCATGCTGCGGTCCCACATCGAGATGAGCAAGGCCGAGGTGCGCAAAATCACGCTGCACATGCTGCACGAGGCGCGCGCCAGCGCGGGCTGAGCGGCAGCCGGCAGCCCGCTTGCTCGCACGTCGCCGTCCCGCAGCCCACCGCGCGCCGCCCGCAGCGGGTGCGTCTAGCCCTGGAGCTGGCGGTAGACCTCTTGCGATACGCGCTGCAGTTCGTCGCGGCTGACGGCGCCCGAGAGCGCGTAGCCGAACTCGCCTTCGACCCAATAGAACACCCGCACGGGGCCTTCCTGCGTGAACTGGAAGGCAGTCTGTCCGCCCGCGGCTTCTCGGGTGACGTACAGCGTCAGGCGCTGGCCATCGGCCGCGCCATACATGAACTGCGCCACTGGACCGGCGCCGCCCGGCAGCAGCCGTCCGCCGATGAGTTCATAACCCGTTTTCGACAGCGACGGCGCGCGCATCGGCGCGCCCATTCGCTTGGTCAGCCACGTCACCAGCGCCTTCTCGTTTTCGCCGCTGACCTCGACGGGCCGGCCCATGTCGGGCGCATACACCGCGTGGGCGATGGCGGCGCGCTGGGCATAGCCGCCAGCCGCCCGCTCCGGGCTGGCGGTGGCCAGCACCGTCTGCAGATGGCGTGCATCCACGGCGCCGCGCAGCATCCAGGCCGCGCTGGCGCTGACCACGGCGACGGCGACGCTGGCCGCCAACGCGCGCCAGGGCCAGGTCCGAGCCGGCGCGCGCAGCGGCAAGCGCAAGGGAAGGGGTTCGTCCAGCACGGGGTCCAGCAGGGCGTGCAGCGCGCGCCGCTGCGCCTGCCACTCGTCCACCCGGGTCTGGTCCTGCGGATGCGCGGCCAGGAACGCGGCCACTTCCGCGTGGCGCGTGGCGGACAACTGGCCGTCGGCATAGCCATGCAGGTCGGCTTCCGTGATGGGCGTGCCCGCGGCAGGAACCGGATGGAGGCGTTTGTCGGTCATGGCATTTCACGCGGGGAGGGAACCGGCCGCAGCCGTCTGGCGGGTTCGCGGCCTTGCATCAGCGCGCCGAGCTTTTCGCGGGCGCGCGAGAGCCGCGACATGACGGTGCCGATCGGCACCGACAGGATTCGCGCGGTCTCCTGGTAGGACAGGTCTTCGACGGCGATCAGCAAGAGGACCTCGCGCTGCTCGGCTGGCAGGGCCAGCAGGCAGCGGTCCAGGTCCCGCACTTCAAGCTGGTCGGTCTGGGTGGCGCGTACCGGCGCATCGGGCAGGTCGCCCGGCGCCGTCTGGTCGGTGCGCCGGCCCGCGGCGCGCACGCCGTCGATGAAATGGTTGTGCATGATGCCGAACATCCAGGCACGCAGCTCGCCGCGCCGCTGCCAGCGGGAATAGCGGCTCCATGCGCGCTCCAGCGTGTCCTGCACGAGGTCGTCGGCGCGATCCGGGTCGCCCGTCAGCCCGCGCGCATAGCGGCGCAGGCTGGGGATGCAGGCCAGGATCTGGGCTTCGTCTTCGGCGCGCATGGGTTGATCAGGCTGGTGTCCGGATCAGGGTTTGACGACGTGCCAGATTTCCTTGAAGTTGTCGCCGGCCTTGTCGCCGGGCTTGGTGTCCTTGGCGAAGAGATACAGCGGCTTGCCCTTGAAGGCCCATTGCTTGCTGCCATCGTCGCGGGTGATGACGGTCAGGTCGCCCATCGGCTTGGCGTCGGCGGCGGCCATGGCGGGCGGCCAGGCCTTCGCGCATGCGTCGACGCAGACGCTCTTGCCCGCGGAGTCCTTGTCGAAGGTGTACAGCGTCATGCCGGCGCTATTGACCAGGATGCCGTCCTGGGTCTTGACGGCCTGGGCGTGGGCGCCGGCCGAGAACAGGGCGGCGCAGGCGAGAGCCAGGGCCGCGGCGGTGTGTTTGCGCATGGTGTGCCTCGTAGGTGGGGAGGATTTGGGGGGACTGCCCTCTACGGACGCCGGCCGGCGCCGCTTTATTCCGCGGTCCGGAAAAAAATGTGCCGCAAAGGGCTCAACCACCCGGCCGGACGGCGCCGGGGTCATACCGCATTTCGTGCTCCAGCTCGGTCTCCATGACAGGGGTAAAGCCCAACGCCTCGTACAGCCGCCGGGCGGGATTGCCTTTCAGGACGCTCAACGTGACGGGCGCCCCTTCCTGGTCCGCGCGGTCCAGCACGCCGCACACCAGCCGGCGTCCCAGCCCCTGGCCCTGAAAATCCGGATCGATCTGGATCTGCACGATGCGCCAGCCGGCGGCATCGCGGTAATGCTTGAACAGCCCCGCGGGCCGCCCGCCCAGCCAGACGATCTGGGCGTCATCAAAGTGGTACTGGATGCGCGCCAGGTGCGCGGCATCGTCCAGCGACACGCCTGCACGCTCCAGATGTTCCGTCATCGTGCGCTTGCGCAGGGCCAGCAGGAACGGCACGTCTTCTTCGGTGGCGGGCTGGAGCGCCAGATCGGGAGGCAGGTTCATGGTGCGATGCGCAAGGACCGTGCAAACGCGCGCGCCGCCGAATGGCGGAGCGGGGTGTCTGAGGTTATAGATCGGAAGTGGGGGGCACGCTAGCCGTTGCGCGGCGGCGCGCCAGGCGCCGGGGTTATTTGGTCCTGGAATGTTCCGATGCGAGGGAAGGGGTGTGAAATGAGTAGTACGCTTCACAAACGTGCCCATTAGCGATAAATTGATACCTATACTTCACATTTCCGGTGACCTATGACTGCTGACATGAAGGACCCGCTGATTGGCGCGCTGGTCAAGGCCCGGCGGGACCGCAAGTACACCCAGGCGCGTCTCGCCGAGCTGGCAGGCATCAGCCGACGGGCACTGGTAGCCATCGAAGGCGGTGGCGATTGCAATGTCTCGACGTTGCGCCGCCTTATGCGCGTCCTGGACCTGGAGTTGAAGGTCGTCCCGGCAGAATACGCGCCGCCCACGCTGGAAGACGTGTTCGCCGAAAATGAAATGGCGTATCGCCGCTCGCGCGAAGGGCGTGAATCATGACGTTGGATATCTACGTACAGGAGACGAAGGTAGGGGTGCTGGACCAAACCGGCATCACTTCCTTCGTGTTTACCTATTTGCCCGATACGCCCAGAGAGTTGGCCGTCTCGTTACTGATGCCTCCGCGCACGGAAAGCTGGACAAGCCCGTTTCTGTTTCCTGTGTTTCAGGTCTCGTTGCCCGAAGGGGCATTGCGGCAAACACTCGAACGGTTCTTCGCCAAGAACTTTTCGAGTTTTGGCGACATGGAGTTGTTGTCGATTGTTGGCGAGAACCTGATAGGACAGCTCAAAGCCGTGCCTGCAGGCGGCAAGCCTTCGCGAAGAAGCGTCCACGAGTCGCTGCAAAGCCTGTTGTCGTCGGACTTGAAAGGCATCGTGCGCCATTACTTGGGCGAGGACCGTCACGGCCCGGGTGTGTCCGGAGGATTTTTGAAGTTCCTCGCCCGCAGTCCTGTCGGCGAGGATGGCGTCAAGCGCACCATCGCCGTCGACCAGTGGATCGTCAAATTGAATGATCCCGATCGCCCAGATATCGTTTTGATGGAACATTTTGGGATGATGGCGGCGCGAGAGATGGGACTTAACGTGCCCGAAACGCATCTCGCGTCGGACTTCAGCCGCCTCTTGGTCAGACGATTCGATGTTGATGCCGCGGGAAAAGCCCTTGGCTTTGAGGATATGTGCGCACTGACCGCCCAGCCGGCCCGGGATAAGTTCAGTGGCTCTGCAGAGCGTATCGTGCGGACCATCCGCGCGTTTTGTCCCGGACTTGCGGGACAACTTGCTTGCGATCAGTTCTATGCGCAGTACCTGCTGGCCGCGTCCATCAGAAATGGCGATGCGCACCTGAAGAATTTTGGACTGTTGTACGAGCCCGGCGCGATACCCACGTTGGCCCCCGTTTATGACATGTTGACGATGTCGGTGTACGCGCCTCGCGATAACCACGGCGACGCCAACGACGGCATGGCGCTTACGCTGGGAGGAACGAAGCGCTGGCCGACCGCCGACGCCTTGAAGCGGTTAGGCTTGGTCTGCGACGTTTCGTCTGCAAGACAGAATCACTGGCGAAAGCATCTTGGCGCGGCGCTGCTCAAGACCGCTGATTGCGCGGAGGCGTTCGTGTCCTTCAATCAAGATCAGGAGGCGGTGCGCAATATTGGCCGGATGCTCGAGCTCTGGTCGTATGGCATGAAACCGGTGGATGAGGCGGTTGCGAAGAAGCTGGTGCAATGCGCTTACTCTCTTGCTCCTAAGCTTCAGACTTGACC
>JAEYVD010000335.1 GCA_023432075.1 Pseudomonadota bacterium
AGCCCAGTTCGGCCGCGCGGGCGGTCAGTTCCTCGGGGTGCGAGGCGCCTTGCAGGAAGGAAAAATTGGACTGGCATTGCAGCTCGGCATAGCCGGGCAACTGGGCCAGGGTCTCAGCCGGGTCCAGTGGATCGGGGGCGTCGTCGTCCCTGCGCATGTCAGGCGTACAGGCCGTGCAGGAACCAGCGCGCGTCCTCGGCGTCGCGCTCGCGGTAGATCCAGTAGCGCGCGCCGGCCGCGTCTTCGGCGACGAAGTAATCGCGCACGGTCAGGGCCGGGTCCCACCACCCGCTTTCGATGCGCTCGGGGCCGCGCATCAGCCGCAGCGCCTGGCCGCCGTAGTGAGGCCGATGACCAGACAGCTTCAGGGGCTGCGGGGTTTCCAGCAGCCAGAACGGCCGGTCAAGCAGCGGCGGCAGCGGGTCGGGACGTTCTGGCGCGGCCAGCGCGTCGGTCCATGCGTTGGCGCTTTCGGGACGATGGTCGGCGGTGGGCCGGGCATGGCGCACCCGGTCGCGGCCCAGCCGCGCCACCAGCAGGTCCAAGAGCCGCGCGTGGTCGGCGGCGGTGCCGCCCGGCTCGGGGAACAAGGTGGTGCTGGCGGCAGGCTGCTCGACGGTGTCGGGCGCGTGCAGCGTCACCGCGATGACGGGGGCTTCCAGCGTGAAGTGGTTCAGTTTTTCGCGCAGCAGATGCAGAAGCTGCGAGGCCTGCCAGATGGGCTGGGCCAGCGCGATTTCCAGTTCGGTCGGCGGGCGGGCGTGGCGGCCGCGTTCGTGATCCATGCTGAGCACCACGCGCCGCACGGCCAGTTGCCGGGCGGTCAGCCAGCCGCCCAGCTGCTCGGCCAGCCGGCCCGCCACCGCCAGCACGGCGTCGGTGTGCTCCATATAGTCCATGAGCTCGATCCGCCGCGAAAACTGGTTGGGCGGTTCGAGCCAGCGGTAGAGTTCGGGCGTCTGGCCGTAGGCGGCGTCCAGCGCCTGCAGCAGATCGGGCGCGCTGCGCCGCTGCAGGCCCGCGCGGGGCAGGGCGCGCAGGTGCGCCAGCGTGTGGCAGCCAATGTCGTCCAGCCAGTTGCGGCGGCCTTGCGCCTGGGGCAGCAGCGACAGGGGCAGGGCATCGAGCCGCCGCGCCAGGGTGGGCAGCTTGAGCGTGCGGCGGGGCACGCCCCGGCCGGCGCGCCGCGCCAGCAGCCAGGCGCCCGTGGCCGTGGGCGCCATGCCCAGCGACACCCGCAGATCCAGCGCGCGCAGCGTGGCGGCCACCCGCCGGCTCAGCGCCCGCGGTCCGCGAAAGAACATCAGGCTGGCGCCCACATTGAGCAGCACGGTGTCGCCGTCGGCCAGCGCGATTTCGGGGGTGTACTGCAAGAGGGCCAGCGCCGCGCCCTGCAAGGCGTCGGCTTCAGCCTGCGGCTGGCGGGGCAGCAGTTCCACGCCAGGCGCGATGGCCGCCGCGCCCGCGCGGCGCATGCCGGGCGTCACGCCGGCCTGGCGGGCGGCGGGCGTCAGGGCGGCCACACGTTCCTGGTCCAGAACGGCGAACGCCTGCTGTTCATGCGGCCAGTGCGGGCGTATGGCGTCCAGCGGCAGGCAGCGCAGGTATGCGGCGATCCAGAGGCGCATGGCGGGGAGAAGAGGGGGTAAGGGCGCCGGGTTCCAGACCCACGTACAGCGGGGTGTCGCAGACAGGCCCCCGGCGCTTCAGTATGTGTACGGACAGGCCGCCCGGCGCGGGCGCCAGCGCCAGCCGCAAGGCGGCGGGCGTGGCGCTTTGGGCGGCGCGGGACGGGCGCACGGCGATGAACAGCAGGTCGCTGGCCTGGGCCGCCAGGTGCAGGCGGCGCAGGGATTCCGGGCGCACGTGGGGCAGCCAGCAGATCAGCGCGCCGCAACTGGCGTTCTTCAGGATCTGTTCGCTGGCCCACAGCGCATCCACCGGTTTTTCCGGCGCCACCCACAGCAGTTGCCGGGGATCCAGCCGCCAGCTCATCCAGCTGGCGATGTGCGGAACATGGGGAGGCTGCACCAGGGCAATGGGACGCCGCGTTTCCAGTTGGGCCAGCGCGGGACGCAGCAGGCGGATTTCTCCGATGCCGGGGTGGGGAGTCAGCAGCTCGACGAGCGATCCCAGCGGCCAGCCGTTATCCGGCAGTTCGGCCGAGAGCGCCGCATGCCCGGTTGGCAGGGTGCGTGCGGCGCCTTTGGCCAACTGCGTGGCGCGCCACAATGCAGGATGGATACGTTCGGGGGACTGCATGGCAAAAACGCCCGGTGTTCAATACCTGTATAAATATACAGTATTGTACCGGGCTTTGCGCCGGCAGGTCGTATCGAAAAATGCCCCGGACGGCGGGCCATCGGGCGGCACGCGCAGAAAAGCCTGGCAATGTGCAAGCCCGGCCAGGCGCGGCGCATTTTACAATCCCGCAATCGGGGCGCATTCCACGGTCCCAGCCCTGCACGGAGCAGTTTCATGGCGTCTTCCAGTTCTATCGAATTCCTTCCCGATCCGGGCGTCGACGTGCGCCAGCTCTTCATCCTGCTGCATGGCGTGGGCGGATCGCCCGCCAACCTGGAGCCCCTGGCCCAGGCGGTGCGCGCGGCCTTTCCGAGCGCGGCGGTGCTGATCCCCGAAGGCTTCGAGCCCTTCGATGGCGGCGGCGCCGGCCGGCAGTGGTTCTCGGTGCGCGGCGTTACCGACGACAACCGCGTCGACCGCGTGGCCCAGGCCTTGCCGCGCCTGGAAGCCTACGTGCACGATGCGCAGGCCCGTTTCGGCTTGCTCCAGTCCGACACCGCGCTGGCCGGCTTTTCGCAGGGCGCCATCATGGCGCTGGAGCTGGTGCAGGCCCACGACGGCATGGCCGGACGCGTGATCGCGTTTTCGGGCCGCTACGCGCAACTGCCCAAAAGCGCCCCGCAGTACACCACCATCCATCTGCTGCATGGCGCCGACGATCCGGTCATGAGCGTGTCGCAGGCCCAGGCGGCCCAGGCCCGCCTGGCCGAACTGCACGGCGATTCCACCATCGACATCGCCACCCACGTCGGCCACGAACTGCATCCCGCCCTGATCCAGCGCGCCATCGTGCGCCTGCAGACCTGCGTGCCGCTGCGCAGTTGGGAAGCGGCGCTGGGGCTGAACCAGACGCCGCCGGACGGGACGACGGTGCATTGATGGCGCCCCGCGCGAGCGACGCCGTCGGCGGCGCGCAAAGCATTTTTCGCGTGCTGCGCATCCTGAAATACGTCGGGGCGGCCCCGGCGCGTGGCGTGGGCCTGACGGACGTGGTGCGCGATGTCGGCCTGACGCCGCCCACCGCGCATCGCATGCTCACGGCCCTGCTGCAGGAAGGCTTTCTGTCGCTCAATCCGCGCCTGAAGACCTACAGTCTTGGCCGCGAGTCCTACATCCTGGGGCTGGCGGCCGAAAGCCGGCACGGCATCAAGGCCATCGCCGAATCGGCCGTGCTGAGGCTGGCGCAGTCCACGGGCGACACCAGCTTCCTGTCGGTGCGCTCCGGGCACGAAGCGGTCTGCGTGGACCGCAAGACGGGCGACTTTCCCATCAAGATCCTGACGCTGGAAGTCGGCCACCGCCGCCCGTTGGGCGTTGGCGCGGGCAGCCTGGCCTTGCTGGCGTTCCTGCCCAATGACGATATCGAACGCGTGCTGGCGCGCTACGACGCCAGCGCGGCGCCCGACCTGCCATCGACCGACATGCTGCGCGAGGACATCGCCGCCGCGCGCCGGAACGGCTATGCGTTGAACCCGGGCCGCATCATTCCGGACATGCTGGGCGTGGGGGTGCCGGTGCTCGACCGCGAGCAGCACGTGGTGGCGGCGCTGAGCGTGGCAGCCATCCGGTCGCGCCTGTCCGGCGCGCGCCTGGCCGACGTGGTGGCCGCGCTGCAGCGCGCGGCGGCGGAATTGTCGGCGGACCTGGCCCCGCGCGTCTGATCGCGTCCCGGCCAGTCCGATACCGCCGGCTTTGCGCTAGCGTCCCGCGCAGGCCTTGCCGCCATCGACCGGCAGGCACACGCCGGTGATGTACTTGGCCTCGTCGCTTGCCAGAAACAGCGCGGCGTGTGCCACGTCCCAGGCGTCGCCCATCCGCCCCATGGGGCTGGCGGCATTGCGCCGCCGCCGCATTTCCTCGACGTCATCGAACTGGCCCGCGATCTGTTTGTAGATCAAGGGGGTGTCGATGACGCCGGGCAGCACCGCATTCACGCGGATATTGTCCGGCGCGTAACGCACGGCCAATGACCGCGTCAGGTGGTTCAATCCGGCCTTGGCGGCGTAGTAAGAGGTGTACGGATAGGAATTCACCTGGATCGAGGCTAGCGACGAGATGTTGACGATGCTGCCCGCGCCCTGCGCCAGCATGGCGGGCAGCACATGCTTGCAGGTCAGGAACACGCCGGTCAGATTGGTGTCCAGCACGCGATGCCAGCTCTCCTCGGTGGCCTCGATGGGGTCGCCCATTTCCGTGATGCCCACGTTGTTGTGCAGCACGTCGATGCGCCCGGCGGCCGCCAGCACGGCGGCGACCGCCGCCTGGATCTGCCCGGAATCCGTCACGTCGGCGGTCAATGCCTGGCAGCGGCCGCCTTCGGCTTCGATGATGCCGCAGGTTTCGCGGGCGGCCTCCGGCCGCAGATCCACGGCAAATACCCACGCGCCTTCGCGTGCGTATAGGGCCGCCGCGGCCTTGCCGTTGCCCCATCCCGGCCCGGACGAGCCCGCGCCAAACACCAGCGCCACCTTGTCTTTCAGCCGCTGACCCATGTCATTCCGCCGAGATGTGCGCAAAGTCGGCGACCTTCTTCCACTTGGCCACGTCGCCCTGGATCATCGCGGCAAATGCCTCGGGCTTGTCGGCGACCACATACGCGCCCACGCCCGCGTACTTGGCCTGCACGTCCTTGTCCGCCAGCGCCTTGCGGGATGCGTCGTTCAGCTTGGCCAGCACGTCCTTGGGCAAGCCCGCAGGCGCCAGCAGGCCATTCCACATTTCCGCGTCGTAGTCCGGCAGACCCACTTCCGCGAATGTCGGCACGTCCGGCAACTGCGGCAGGCGGGACTTGGCGGCCACCACGATCGGGCGCAGGTTGCCCGACTGGATGTGCGCCATCGATGACGCGGCCGTATCCCACAGGATGGGCACCTGGCCGGCGATGACGTCATTGAGCGCGGGACCCGTGCCGCGATACGGCACGTGCATCATGTCCAGGCCCGACAGCGACTTGTAATACTCCATCGCCATATGGGTGGCGCCGCCGTTGCCGGACGAGGCGTACGAATATTTGCCCGGGGCGCCCTTGATCAGGGCGGTGAACGACGCATAGTCCTTGGCCGGGAAGTTCTTGTTCACGACGATCACGCCAGGCACGCGGATGATCTGCGTGACCGGCGTGAAATCCTTCACCGCGTCGTAGGGCAGGTTCTTGTACACGGCAGGGTTGGTGCCGTTGGTGCTGGACGTGCCCAGCAGCAGCGTGTAGCCGTCCGGGGCGGCCGACGCCACGGCGCGGCTGCCCACGGTGCCGCCCGCGCCGCCGCGGTTCTCCACCACGACCGGCTGGCCGATCTGCTTGGCCAGCGCTTCGGCAAAGATGCGCCCGACCACGTCCGAGGTGCCGCCCGGCGGGAAGGGCACGATCAGGCGGATGGGACGGTCGGGGTAGGTGGCCTGCGCCGCGGCGGCGCCCGCCAGCGACAGGGTTGCCGCGGCGGCCGCGAGCTTGATCCAGGTTCTGCGCTTCATGAGGTTTGTCTCCTTGCTTGATATTGTTTTGTGTATCGAACCGGGCGATGCGCGACGCCCTCAGGCGATGCGGTCGCCCGGCTTGATCTTGGCCGCCCGGCTGTCCACGCCCGGCAGCATGTGCGCGGGGTCGCGCGTGACCACCACGTCAAGAATGGTGGGACGGTCCTTGCAGGCGTAGGCCTGCGCCAGCGCGGCGGGCAATTCCGCGGGATCCTCGACGCGGATGCCATTGCAGCCCAGCGCACGCGCCACGTTGGCGTAGTTCGTGTCCACCAGATCCGACGACTGGTAGCTGCCCGCGCCGTACATCAGGTGCTGCAACGCCTTGATGTAACCCGACGCGGCGTTATTGACCACCACGAGCGTGAAGGCGAGCTTCATGCGCACCGCGGTTTCCAGTTCGCCCAGCGACATATTGCAGCCGCCGTCGCCGGTCAGGCTGACTACCTGGCGGCCGGGGGCCGCTGCGGCCGCGCCGATCGCGCCGGGGATGCCGTAGCCGATGGACGCAAAGCCGCGGTCGGGCACAAAGCCGCGGCCGGCGCGCTTGGTGTCGAACAGCAACCCGCCCCAATGCGCTGCGAAGCCGCCGTCGGCCACCAGGATGCCGTCCTCGGGCAGCGAGGCATTGATCTCATGCATCAGCCGCGCCATGCCGACGGGGCGGTCGCTGGATGTCAGCTTTGCGTTGACCGATTCGCGCCACGCGTGCATGGCCTGGCCCACCTCGTCCACGTAGTCCTGGCGGGCATGCGCGCCGTGGGCGGCCAGGCGCGTGTCCAGGTCTTGCAGCGTGGCACGCACGTCGCCCCACAGGCGCAGGGCGGGCGTGGTGGTGCGGTCGAATTCCTCGGCCACGATATCCAGATGGATGATCGGCGCGCCCGCGGCCAGCAGGTCGTAGCGGCGGGTTGCCACTTCGCCCAGCTTGCAGCCGACGACAAAGAGGCAGTCGGACTTGGCGATCAGGTCGTTGGCAATGCGGCTGTAGCGGCCGAAAAGCCCCGCGTTCAGCGGATCGCTGCAGGCGATCGCGCCCTTGCCGCTCATGGTGTGGGCCACGGGAATGCCGAATCTGCGTGCGAAGGCCTGGACGGTATCGGCGGCATCGCTGATGTGCACGCCGCCGCCGCACAGCATCAGCGGGCGGGAGGCGCCCGCGAGCATGCTTGCCGCTTGCGCCACGTCGTCGGCCGACGGACGGCAGCGCAGCGCGGGCGAGCGCCGGTAGTTGGGGCTGGAATAGAAGTCGTCGGCGTCGAAGGCATGGACGGCGTGCGCGATGTCTTCGGGCACGTCCAGCACCACGGGCCCCGGGCGCCCGCTGGTGGCCACGGCAAACGCGCGCCGCACCAGCTCCGGAATGCGTTCGATCATCTCCACGCGCAGCACGTCTTTCACGACCGGGCGCAGCACCTCCAGCTGCCGGGCCTCCTGGGTCATGTTCTTCCACGAGTGCATCCGGTGCGAGTCGCCGACCAGCGCGACCAGCGCCGTGCCGGCGTTGTAGGCTTCGGCCAGTCCGGTCACCAGGTTGGTCGCGCCGGGGCCCAGGGTCGCGTCGCACACGCCGGGGCGGCCGCTGACCTTGGTGTAGGCGTCGGCCGCGAACACCGCGCAGCGCTCGTCGTTGATCAGGTTGTGATTCAGGTTCAGGCGGCGCGCGGCGTCATAGAAGGGCAAGAGCTGGAAGCCGCCCATGCCGAACATCAGGCCGACGTCGTGCGCGGCAAACATGCGGGCGAGGGCTTCGCCTCCGGTGATTTCCAGTTTTTCCGACATGCGGGTAAGGCTCCTAGTGGGTGTCGCGCCCGGCGAGCAGGGCGTCGATAAAGGTTTTGAGCGGTGTGCCGACGCGGCAGCCCAGGTCGCGGGCGCGGGCGTTGGCCGAGGAGATGGTCCCTTCCTCGTAGCAGGAACGGGCGTCGCCGATGCGCGCGGTGTGCGCCGAGACGGTCAATGCGGCGATGCCGCGCTGCTGCAGCAGGGGCAGGCGTCCTATGCCGGCGCTGTCCTTGCCCATGCCCGCGTCGTTGAAGGTGACCAGGCGCGGGGAGGCCCGGACGCCATCGGACTGCAGGCCGGCCAGCCGTTCTCCGTGAGAGGCGGTGACGGCGATGAGGCCGTCGTCCTGCGCATCCACGAGCGACACGGAGTCGGCGCCCACCACCAGCGGGGCGCCGTCCGGGCCGGCCTTGATGACGATGCGGGATTCCTTGATGGCGGTGGGGCGGCCGGCGTTTGGCTGGGCGTGCGCGAGCCGCGCAGCGGCTTCGGAGACGGTCATGCCTGGCTCGCAGCCCAGGTCCTGGGCAAGCGCATTCACAAAGCTGATGACGCCGTGGCGCGCCATGTCTGCGCCATCGCCGATGCGGCAGCTGCGGTAGCTGGCGGTGGCGGCGGGCACCCCCCAACGTTGCAGGTCGTCCAGACCCGCAATGCCGGCGCGCTGCCAGCCCACGCCGGCATCGTTTAGCACGACGGCTCGCACCTCGCCCCGTGCCGCGCAATAGGCGGCATAGCTGCCGCCGTGCGACCCGGCGATCACGACGCGTCCGGCGTCTTCCCGACTCAGCTTGGTGATGCTGTCCAGCACCCGCGCATCCCGGATATTTTCCGGATGTTCCATATTATGAATTGTCCCCGTCCTACAGCGGTGGCTCCGTCGGGGCGGGGCTGCGCTGTCGAATCGTTTGATGTTGTTATCGCGTTCGGGACGATTCTAGGGGCGCGGGTTTTATGGAATCAATGCGATCCCCATAATATGGAATTGATTTTGCGGCCGGCTTACTGCTCCCAGCCTCCGCCCAGTGCCAGAAACACCGCGATCTGGTCGCTGGAGAGCTCCGCCTGCGAGGCCGCCAGCGAGCTTTCATTGCTGGCCAGCGTGCGCTCGGCGTCCAGCACGGTCAGGTAGTCCGTCTTGCCGTACTGGAACAGGCGCCGCGCCTGCGAAGCCGCTTCCGCGCTCTGGTCGCGGGCCGCGCGAAGGGCGGTGTCGCGGTCCAGTTGGCGGGCGTAGACGACCAGCGCGCTTTCGGTTTCGCGCAAGGCATTGAGCACGGTCGCGTCAAAGCGGGCGGCGGCGGCCTTGGTGTTGGCTTGGGCCTCGGCGATGCGCGCTTGCGCGGCGCCAGTGTTGGGCACCGTCCAGGAGATCAGCGGGCCCACGCTCCAGCTGAAAGTGCCGCGGTCGCCAAACATGGCGGCCGGACCACCCGATGCGGCGGACAGGCCCAGCGTGATCTTGGGATAAAGGTCGGCCGTGGCGACCCCGATGCGGGCCGTGGAGGCGGCCAGGGTGCGTTCCGCCTGGCGGATGTCGGGACGGCGGCGCAGCAGCTGCGCGCCATCGCCCACCGGGATGGTTTCGGTCAGCTTGGGCGCGCTGGCGCATTGCAGTAGCGTGGGCGAGATCTCGCCGGGCGTCTGGCCGGTCAGCGCCGCCAGGCGATACAGGGCCGTGCGCTGCTGGGCCTGGAACGGCGGCAGGTTGGCCTGCAATTGTTCAAGCTGGCTGCGCGCCCGCGTGACGTCCAGCGTGGTGCCCCGGCCGGCACGCTGCAGGCGGCTGACGGCGTCGACCGATTCGCGCTGCACCTGCACGGAATGCTGCGCCGAGGCCAGCTGCATGCCCGCCGCGCACAGGTTGGCGTAGGCGCGCGCGGTCTCGGCCGCAACCGTGACGCGCGTGGCGTCGTACGCGGCTTGCGCGGCCTGCGCGTCGTCAGTAGAGGCTTCGACGGCGCGGCGGATCTGGCCGAACAGGTCCAGTTGATACGACACGCTGGCGCCGGTGGAGTAGGACCAGCGGTTGGGCGGATCGATGCCGGGCTGAAGCTCCTGCAAACCGGAGACGTGGCCGAAGGTGGGCGAGGCATTCACGCCGATCGTTGGCTGCTGCTGGGCCTTCGTTTCCTGCACCGCGGCCTGGGCGCGTTCAAGGTTGGCGCTGGCCACGCGCAAGTCGGTGTTTGCGGCCAGGGCTTTTTCGACCAGGCCGTCCAGCACCGGGTCGTTGTACAGACGCCACCAGTGGCCAGGGACCGCCTCTTGCCGGTACACGTCTTCCTGCGCTTGCACGAAGGAGGATTGCGCGCTCGGCCGC
>JAEYVD010000338.1 GCA_023432075.1 Pseudomonadota bacterium
GTTCACGACCACGGTCAATTGGCAGCCGTCCGACGCGCTTCAGGCGTGGGCCCGCGTGAACTTCCGTGGCCGCGAAAGCCAGCCGACCACAGGCCCGTCGTCGGACGCGCTGGTGGCGCCGTCCTACACGTTCGTGGACCTGGGCGGCTCGTACGCCGTCAACAAGACCGTGTCGGTCTACGCCGGCATCTACAACCTGTTCGACAAGCAAGTCGCCTATGACGACTTCGGCTATGTCGAAGACGGCCGCCGCTACTGGCTGGGCGTGGGCGTGAAGTTCTGAGTTTGACGGGGCGCGAGAGCGCCCCATGACGGAGAGGTTTGCATGAACAATGGAAAACAGGCGGGCGCCGCCCGCCGCTGGGCAACGCGCACCGGCATGGCCTTGGCGCTAAGCGCCGCCGCGGCGGTTTGCGCCGCGCAGTCCACCACGCCGGTCAAGCACGCGCGCGGCGAGACCGCGGTGCCGTCGAACCCGACCAAGGCCATCGTGCTGGATCTGGCCGTGCTCGATACCCTGCACACGCTGGGCGTGGACCCCGTTGGCGTGCCCAGCGCGGCCAAGTTGCCGCCGCATCTGAGCCAGTTTGCCGACAATCGTTACCTCAAGGCGGGCACGATGTTCGAGCCCAACTACGAGGTGATCCACGCCGCCGCGCCGCAGGTCATCTTTGTGGCGGGCCGTTCGGCGCCCAAATACGACGCGCTCTCCAAGATTGCGCCCACGGTCGACCTGACGGTTGACGCCAGGGACCTGGTTGGCAGCGTCAAGCGCAATACCGAAACGCTGGCCGCGCTGTATGGCAAAGCGGGCGAGGCCAAGCAAAAGCTGGCGGCGCTGGACGCATCCATCGCATCGCTGAAGGCCAAGGCGGCCAACGCCGGCACGGCGCTGATCGTGCTGACCACCGGCGGCAAGATGAGCGCCTACGGCCCGGGCTCGCGGTTTGGCGTGATCCACGACGCGTTCGGCGTCAAGCCCGCCGCGGCGGATCTGAACGTATCCAACCACGGCCAGGCGATCTCGTTCGAGTTCATCGCCCAGACCGATCCGGACTGGCTGTTCGTCATCGACCGCGACGCCGCCATCGGCCGCGAGGGCGTGTCGGCCGAGCGCATGCTGGACAACGAGCTGGTGCGTCCCACCAAGGCCTGGAAGAACCAGCGCGTGGTGTATCTGAATGGCTTTAACTGGTATTTGCTGGGCAGCGCCGGCCTGACCGCCATGCAGCAGAACGTGGACCAGATCGCGGCGGCGTTGTCGCAGGGAAAGTAAGCAGCATGCAAGACGGGAAGGGCGGCTGGTGAACTGGCGGCGCGTGATCGGCGGTTGGGGCGGCCTGGCGGCCGTGGTGGTGGTATTGCTGCTGTTGTGCGTGGCAAGCGTCAGCCTGGGCGCGGGCCAGATGCCGTGGACCGCGCTGTGGAGCGGCGGCGAGTCGGGCGAACGCGCGTGGCGGCTGCTGATGGTCAGCCGCATTCCGCGCACGCTTGCGCTGCTGCTGGCCGGCATGGCGCTGGCCGTGGCCGGCCTAATCATGCAGATGCTGGTGCGCAACCGCTTTGTGGAACCCACGACGGCCGGCACCGTCGAGTCCGCCACCCTTGGCATTCTGGTCATCACGCTGCTGGCGCCCGATACGCCCGTCATCGGCAAGATGCTGACGGCCACGGGCTTCGCCCTGGCGGGCACTTTGCTGTTCTTGGCCCTCTTGCGCCGCGTGCCGTTGCGCACGCCGTTCATCGTGCCGCTGATCGGGCTGATCCTGGGCGGCGTGATCCAGGCGGTCACGACCTTCGTGGCGTACCGCTTCGATCTGCTGCAATCCCTGCATGCGTGGACGACCGGCGACTTTTCTGGCGTGCTGCGCGGCCGCTATGAACTGTTGTGGATCGGCTTTGCGCTGGCTTGCGCGGCCTATGCCGCCGCTGACCGCTACACGGTTGCCGGCATGGGCCGAGAATTTGCGTCCAACCTGGGACTGAATCATGCAAGGCTGACGCTGGTGGGCCTGTTGATCGTTTCCGCCATTTCAGCGGTGGTGGTCGTGACGGCAGGCGGCATTCCCTTCCTGGGCCTCATCGTCCCCAATGCCGTCAGTCTGGTGCTGGGCGACAACATGCGCCGCGCGATCCCGTGGGTGGCGCTGCTGGGCGGCGTGTTCGTGCTGGCCTGCGACATCATCGGCCGGCTGGTCATCCATCCCTACGAAATCCCGATCGGGACAGTGGTAGGCGTGCTGGGCAGCATTCTGTTTTTGTGGCTGCTGCGCACGCGGAGGAATCGCGTTGGCTGATATCTCGATACCGCGCGTGGCCGCCCGCGCGCCACAAACTTGGCGCCTTGCGGTGCTGGGCGCCTTTGCGCTGCTCTGCATTGTGGCCTTCATGACGCTGGGCGCCAATGGCCAGTGGTCCTTCGTCATTCCGTTTCGCGGCGGCAAGCTGCTGGCCATGCTGCTGGTGGCTTACGCGGTGGCCGTGTCTTCGGTGCTGTTCCAGACGATCACGCACAACCGAATCCTGACGCCGGCCATCATGGGCTTCGACGCGCTGTACCTGTTGATCCAGGCGGTGGTGGTGCTCGGCTTCGGTCAGGCGGCGGCCACCGCCAGTCATCCGATCGCGGCCTTTCTCCTGGAAGTGTGCGCGATGACGGCGTTCGCGTGCTTGCTGTTCCGCTGGCTGTTCTCCGATGCCGTGCGCAGCCTGCATCTGATGATGCTGGTGGGCATTGTCTTCGGGCTGCTGTTTCGCAGCCTGTCCAGTTTCGTCGTGCGGCTGATCGATCCAAATGAATTCCTGGTGCTGCAAGACCGCATGTTCGCCAGCTTCAATTCGGTGCGCATCGAGCTGCTGCCGATGGCGCTGGCGGCCGTCTGCGCGGCCTCGTTCTTTATCTGGCGCATGCGCCGGCGCTACGACGTGCTGGCGCTGGGCCGCGATATTGCATTGAACCTGGGCGTGGACTACCGCCGCACGCTCATGCTGACGCTGGCGGCCATTGCGGTGCTGGTGTCCGTGTCGACGGCGCTGGTCGGCCCCGTAACGTTCTTCGGCCTGCTGGTCAGCAACCTTGCGTATCAGGCCATGGGTTCGGACCGGCACCGGCACACCGTGCCCGCCGCCATGCTGCTGAGCGTCATATTCCTGGTCGGCGGCCAGACGCTGCTGGAGCGCGTGCTGGGGCTGAACACCACGGTCAGCGTGGTGATTGAATTTGTGGGCGGCGTGATGTTCCTCGTCCTGATCCTGCGCAGGGGGCGCCGATGATAGAAATCCAGAAGGTCAGCAAGCAATACGGCGAGGCCGTCGTGATCGACGATGTCAGCCTGGATCTGCCGGCAGGCGGCGTCACCGCCATCATTGGGCCCAACGGCGCGGGCAAGTCCACCTTGCTCTCCATGGTGAGCCGGCTGCTGCCGATGAGCGCGGGGCGGGTGCTGGTCGAAGGCCTGGATGTGACGCGCGCGGACAGCCGCGAGCTGGCCCGGCGCCTGGCCATCCTGCGTCAGGACAACCACCTACCGCTGCGGCTGACGGTCAAGGACCTGGTGGCGTTTGGCCGCTATCCGCACACGGGCGGGCGGCTGACGATGGATGACAAGATCCATATCGACCAGGCCATCGCTTACCTGAACCTGGAGCCGCTTGCCGGCCGCTATCTGGACGAGATGTCCGGCGGCCAGCGCCAGCGCGCGTTCGTGGCGATGGTGCTGTGCCAGGACACGCGGTATGTGCTGCTGGACGAGCCGCTGAACAGCCTGGACATGAGGCATGCGGTCGCCATGATGGGCACGCTGCGCCGCGCCGCGGACGAGCTGGGCAAGACGGTGGTGCTGGTGCTGCACGACATCAACTTCGCGTCCAGCTATGCGGACCGCATCGTGGCGATGCGTCAGGGGCGGATCGCCCGGCACGGCACGCCGGCCGAACTGATCCGGCCGGACGTGCTGAGCGATCTGTACGAGCTGCCGATCGACGTGCACGAGATCGGCGGCAAGCGCATCTGCGTGTATTACCGGTAACGCGAGGGGCGCCCGCCGGATCGCGCCAATTACTGGGTCAGATCGATCGCGTATCGCGACAGCTGCGTCACGGGGTCCGGCGTCGCGTCATACACCGAGACGTTGGTCACGCCGTGCGCCGCGGCCATCGCCAGCGTACCTGGCACCGACGAAAACACCACCGGTCCGGCTAGCCCGCTCACCTGTGTGAAACGCCAGCTGCGATCCAGGCCGAAGGTGGCCAGATCGAGCGTGGGGTTCTTCTTGATGTAGGCGATCAATACGTCGCGGCTGGCATCCGGCGCCTGCAGCACGATGTCGCCCTTGCCGCCGGCCAGGCCCGGGAAGTCGCCACCGCCGCTGGCGCGGTAGTTGTTGGTCACTACCAGGAACTGCGCGGTCAGGTCCAGCGGCGCGCCGTTGTACGTCAACCCGGTAATGCGCGAGCCCTTCGGCTGCGTGACGTCGATTTCGTAGCGCAGCGCATTGCCCGCCGCGTACAGCACGTCGAAGTTGAACGTCGGAAAGGCGGTGTCGACCAGATCCTGCGGCGCGACCTGGGCGGGGTCGATCTGCTTGAACTGCTCGGCCGTCTTTTCCAGCCATTGGCGCACGATGTCGCCGCTGACCCGCACGACTTGCAGCGTGTTGGGGTACAGGTACAAGTCCGCCGCATTGTTGATGGCGACGTTGCCTTGCCGCACATACGTGAAATCCCCCGGACCGTTGCGGCCGCCCTTGAAGGGCGCGGCGGCCGACAGGATCGGCAGGCCCGCGTACGACGGGCTGTTCTTGGCGATGTAGTCGGTCAGGTAGTCGATCTGCGCCATGTTCACGATCTGCAATGCGGACACGTCGCCCGCCAGCGCGTAGTACGTGGCCATGTCGAACTGGCTTTGGCCGATCGGCGTTTTCACGTAGTCGATGGTTGCGGCGTGCTCGGCCTGCACCAGCTGCTGCACGGCGGTGTCCGGCGTCACGTAGGTCGCGGGCGTGGTGCCGCTTTGGGCGGTCAGCCGCGTCGAGATGCGCTGCACCTGCGTGGCGTCCTTCTGCACCTTCCAACCCTGGTCATACGCCAGCTTGAGCGTGATCTGGCCGAGGTTGTTGCCCCACTGGCCGGCTTGCACGGTGGGCACGCCGTTGATCAACCCCTTTTCCAGTTCGACACCCGGCTGGCCCGCAAACTGCGACTTGGCGTTGGTGTCGGGAAACAGCAGATGCTGGTGGCCCGTGATGAGCGCATCGATGCCCGGCACCTGGCTGAGATAGCCCGCGCCGTTCTCCATGTCTGGGCTGTAGGCCGTGGCCAGGTCGATGCCGCCGTGCGCCAGCGCCACCACCAGGTCCGCGCCCGCGGCCTTCATCTCCGGCACGTAGCGCGCTGCGGTCTCTTTCCAGCCGGTGACTTCCACATGGCCTTCCAGATTGGCCTTGTCCCACTGCATGATGGGCGGCGGCGCAAAGCCGATCACGCCCACCTTGAGAGGAACGTCGATGGACTTGCCGGTGGCGTCGGTTGCCTTGAAGGTCTTTTCCAGCAGCACGTACGGCTTGAAGATGGGCTGCTTGGTGGCCGCCGAGACAACGTTGGCGGACACGAACGGGAACGCCGGGGCGGCGCAATCCTTGGCCCCCGCCGGGTTCGTCTGCGCCGTGCCCTTGCCGATGCCGGCCAGCCCGAAGTCCACATTGGTGATCTGCGACAGATAGGGCAGGCCATAGTTGAACTCGTGGTTGCCCATCGTGGCCGCGTCGTACGACAGCAGCTTCATCTGCTTGTAGATCGCGATCATGCCGGAGCACTGCACGGGCGACACCAGCGCCTGGTAGTCCGACAGCGCCGTGCCTTGCACCGTGTCGCCATTGTCGAACAGCAACGTGTTCGGATGTTGCCTGCGCGCATTGGCGATCAGCGTGGCCGTGCGGTCCACGCCGTAGCTCTTGTCTTCGGCAAGCTTGTAATAGTCATAGCCCAGCACGTTGGCGTGCAGGTCGGTGGTGCCCAGAATCGCGACGTCCAGCGTCGTGCCTTGCGGCACGCTGGCCTGCGGCGGCGTCTCGGGCGCGGCAGTGTCGTCGTCATCGTCATCGCCGCCGCAGGCGGACAGACCGGCTACCAGCGCAAAGCTGGCGGTGACTGCATAGATCTTGCGTAGGTGTGGCTTCACCGTCTTTCCTCCGTGTTGAAGG
>JAEYVD010000371.1 GCA_023432075.1 Pseudomonadota bacterium
ACAAGAAGGCCGTGGTGGACGCCGCGCATGAGCTTGGCCTGTCCTTGTTTGTTGCCAATTGCGACCCCTGCCGCAGCCGCTCGGCGGTCTTGCGCGCCATCGTCAAGGCGGTGGATTTCCCCGAATACTTCGGTGGCAACCTGGACGCCCTGTACGACTGCCTGTGCGACACGGTGCTGGATCACAAGTCCGGCGTGGTGCTGTGGCTGTATCGCCTGCATGCCGGCGACCCGGCGTTGGCGGAAGACGCCGAACGCATCGAAACCGTCTGCTCCGACGCGGCGGATTTCGCGCATGAAAACGGCCGCGTGTTTGCCTATGTCATCGAGCACGCCGGCAAGCATCCCGATCCCGAGCCCGGCGTGGCCGCGGCGCCCTACGGCGAAAACGACTGATCTACCAACCGCGCAGGGCGCTGACCGCCGACAGCAGCGCCAGTCCAGCGGTCTCGGTGCGCAGCACCCGGGGGCCGAAGCGCACGGCGCGCACCCCGGCCTTGCGGGCCGCTTCCAATTCCTTGTCCGACCAGCCGCCTTCCGGTCCCACCAGCAGGGTGATGGCCGACGCGTTTGCGGCCGCCTGCAGCACGCTGGCCAGGTCTTCGTCTGCGTCGGGGTGGCAAAGCACGCGCAGCCCGTCGGGGGCCTGGCCCAGCCAATCGTCCAGCGTCTGGGGCGTGTCCACGGCCATCAGGCGGTTGCGGCCGCATTGTTCGGCGGCCGATTGCGCGATGCGCTGCCAGTGCCCGACACGCTTTTCCAGCCGCGCGCCCGACAGCTGCAGCACGCTGCGTTGCGCCGCGATCGGGCTGACCCGGGCCGCGCCCAGTTCCACGGCCTTTTCCACCACCCAGTCCATCTTGTCGCCCGATGGCAGGCCCTGGGCCAGCGTGATGTGTCCGCCCAGTTCGGCCTCGCGCGGGTTGAAGTCGCCAAGCTGGGCAAAGCCGGCCTTGCCCTCGACTTCCAGCACCGCGGGGTATTCGCCGCCCTGGCCGTTGAACAGCGTGACGGTTTCGCCCGCCCGCAGACGCAGCACGCGCAGCGCGTGATGGGCAAGGGCTTCCGGCAGGGCGATGCGGGCGCCGGCGGCCAGCGGGGCGTCGCAGTAGAAACGGGGGGCGGGCATGGAGAACGGGGTTCGAAATGGCAGGGGACTGACAGAGTACGCGTAGCCTACCATTGCTTGCCGATCCCCCTGAAACCCGCGATTACATAGGGCATCCGGCCGATGGCCTCCGGGAAATCCCCTGATGCTAAAATCACCTGCTTCGCAACCTACTCAACTGGCCCTATTTCTTGTCGTAGACGCGCCAGTTTCAAAGAGCCTTCCGAATGAGCAATCCGACCGCCCCTAAACTTGCCTTGGCGGATGCCATCCGCGCCCTCGCGATGGATGCCGTGCAACAAGCGAACTCCGGGCATCCGGGTGCTCCCATGGGCATGGCGGAAATCGCCCAAGCCTTGTGGGCCGGCAACCTGCGCCACAATCCCAAGGATCCCGCCTGGGCCAACCGCGACCGCTTCGTGCTGTCCAACGGCCACGGGTCGATGCTGATCTACGCCCTGCTGCACCTGACGGGCTACGACCTGCCGATCGAAGAACTCAAGAATTTCCGCCAGTTGCATTCCAAGACGCCGGGTCACCCCGAAGTGGGCATCACCCCGGGCGTGGAAACAACCACCGGTCCGCTGGGCCAGGGTCTGGGCAACGCCGTGGGCATGGCGCTCGCCGAAGCGCTGCTCGCCGCCGAATTCAACAAGCCGGGCCACACGCTCGTCGACCACCACACCTACGCGTTCACCGGCGACGGCTGCCTGATGGAAGGCATCTCGCATGAAGTGTGCTCGCTGGCCGGCACGCTCAAGCTGGGCAAGCTGGTCGTGCTGTACGACGACAACGGTATTTCCATCGACGGCCACGTCGAACACTGGTTCGCCGACGACACCGCCAAGCGTTTCGAAGGCTACGGCTGGAACGTCATCCGCGGCGTGGACGGCCATGACGTCGCTGCCGTGGACGCCGCCATCAAGGCCGCACGTGCGCAGTCGGACAAGCCCACGCTGATCGTCTGCCGCACCGTGATCGGCAAGGGTTCGCCCAACATGGCCGGCACGCACAGCGTGCACGGCGCGCCGCTGGGCAAGGACGAAATCGCCGCCACGCGCGCCGCGCTGGGCTGGTCGTCCGAACCCTTCCAGATTCCGCAAGACATCTACGACGGCTGGGATGGCCGCAAGCAGGGCGCCGAGGCCCAGGGCGAATGGCAGAAGCGCTTTGACGCCTACGCCGCCGAATTCCCCGCCGAAGCCGCCGAGTTCACGCGCCGCATGAAGGGCGAGATGCCCGCGGGCTACGCAGACCAGTTCAAGGCCTTCCTGTCGGCCACGCTGGAAAAGGGCGAGACCGTCGCCACCCGCAAGGCCTCGCAATTCGCCATCGCCGCGCTGGCGCCGCTGCTGCCGGAAATGCTGGGCGGCTCGGCCGACCTGACCGGCTCGAACTTCACCGACTGGAAGGGCGTTGGCGCCGTCCGTGCCGGCGACAAGGGCATCCAGTTCGGCCGCCACATCAACTACGGCGTGCGCGAATTCGGCATGGCCGCCATCATGAACGGTATCGCGCTGCATGGCGGCTACCTGCCGTTTGGCGGCACGTTCCTCACGTTCTCGGACTACTCGCGCAACGCCATCCGCATGGCCGCGCTGATGAAGCAGCGCGTCGTCCACGTGTTCACGCACGACTCCATCGGCCTGGGCGAAGACGGCCCGACCC
>JAEYVD010000381.1 GCA_023432075.1 Pseudomonadota bacterium
CAGCATGCTCCACATATGCACGCGAAACAGCGCCGCCAGCCGGTCTGCCGGCACGGCATAGCAGTCCAGCGCCTTCTCGCCCAGGTCGATCACCTCCTGGATACCGTTGTTCATCACGGCGACCAGAATCTCTTCCTTGCTACGGAAATGGTGGAACAGGCTGCCCGACTGCAACCCCACCGCCTTGGCCAGCTCACGCACCGTCGTGCGCTCATACCCGCGCTTGCTGAAGAGCCGGCCGGCCGCCAGGACCAATTCCTGGCGCCGCTGCGTCTCCGCGCCCTCGTCCCGCGACGCAGCCGTCCCGGTCTTGTCCATGCAGCTCAAACCCTCTGGATGATGGTCGCGGTCGCCATGCCGTGGCCGATGCACATGAGCTGCATGCCCAGCTCGCCTTCGGTCGCCTCCAGCCCCGCCAGCATCTTGGCCATCAGGCCCGCGCCGGTGGCGCCCAGCGGATGGCCGTGCGCGATCGCGCCACCCCACGGATTCACGCGCGCCAGGTCCGCGCCCAGTTCGCGCTGCCAGGCCAGCACCACGCTTGCAAAGGCCTCGTTGATCTCGATCCAGTCGATGTCCTCCAGGGCCAGGCCCGCACGCGCCAACGCCTGCCGCGCCGCGGGGATCACGCCCGTCAGCTGCATCACGGGGTCCGAACCCACCACCACCCGCGCCAGGAAGCGCGCCCGGGGCCGCAAGCCATCGGCCAGCGCCGCGTCCTTGTCGCCCAGCAGCACCGCCGCCGCGCCATCGGCGAGCTGGCTGGCGTTGGCCGCCGTCACACCGCCCTCGCCCGGCGCGCGCATTGCGGGCGCCATGGCCGCCATCCGGGCGGCGTCAGTCGTTTCGCGGATGCCTTCGTCGCGGCGCGCAGCTTACACCGGTCCCGGCAACAGCTCGGCATGCAGCCCCGCGCTGGCCGCCGCCCACGCGCGCGCGTGACTCTCGCGCGCCCACGCGTCCATATCGGCCTGCGACAGCCCCCATTGGCTGGCGATGCGCTCGGCACTCTCGATCTGGTGAATCAGCGGATAACGCGCCAGCAACGCCGGGTTCAACGATTCAAATCCCCGGAATTCGCTTTGGCCCAGCGTCACGTCCAGGAACATCGGCACGCGGCTCATGCTCTCGACGCCGCCGGCAACCACATAACGCATGTCGCCCGCGGCGATGGCCTGCGCGCCAACATGCACGGCCTGCTGGCTGGACCCGCACATGCGGTTCAGCGCCACCCCCGGCACACGCTCGGGCAGCCCGGCCAGCATGGCGGCCAGCCTGCCGATGTTGGCGCCCTGCTCGCCCGCCTGGCTGACGCAGCCGGCGATCAGGTCCTCAACCTTGCCGCCCGGCAGGCCCGCGCGCGCCAGCAGCGCGTGCACGGTGTCCGCCAGCAGCGTGTCGGGCCGGGTCTCGGCCCACCATCCCCCGCGACGCCCGAACGGCGTGCGCACGGCTTCCAGGATCACGGCTTGGTTCATGCCGTCGTCTCCTCAACATAGAGCGATTCAATTTCGTTGGCGTAGGCGCGGTAGATGCTGGCGCGCCGCACCTTCATCGTCGCGGTCACTTCGCCATCGTCGTGGTCCAGTTCCTTGGTCAGCAGATGAAAGCGCTTGATCTGCGAGACGGGCGCCAGCCCGGCGTTGGCGCGCGCGACCTCCTGCTGGACCAGTTCGCGCACCTGCGGGCATTCTGCAAGCGACCGGAAATGCGTGAACGCGATGCGCCGCGATTCGGCCCATTTGCCCACGGTGTCGAACTCCAGCTGGATCAACGCCGTCACGTACTTCCTGCCGTCGGCGATGACGATGCACTCTTTCACATACGGACTGCCCTTGACCGCGTTCTCGATCTCGGACGGCGTCAGGTTCTTGCCCCCCGCCGTGATCATGATGTCCTTGAGACGGTCCACGATGCGCACGCGCCCGTCGTCCTGCGCCACGACGTCGCCCGTATGCAGCCAGCCGTCACGTACCGTGTCCCCGGTCGCCTCCGGGTTCTTGTAGTAACCCTGGAACACCATGTCGCCACGGACCAGCAGTTCGCCGGACTCTCCGATGCGCCATTCCACGCCCAGGATCGGTTCGCCCACCGTGCCCACCTTCACACGGTCCGGATGCTGGCCAAAGATCATCCCCGCCGACTCCGTCAGGCCGTACACCTCGATCAGCGGCACGCCCAGCGTGCGAAAGTAGCGCACCACGTCCGGGGGAATCGGTGCGGCGCCCGTCATCGCCACCTGCACGCGACGCAGGCCAATGAAATTCTGCAGCGCGCGCAGCACCAGCCAGTACCACAGCCAATGCGTCAGCCGCTCGCCCACGCGATATTGCGCGGGGGACTTTTCCAGGAACGGCGCGCATTGCGCCAGTGCCTTGCGGTACAGCCACTGCTGCAACCGGCCGGCCTCCTGCATCTTGATCGAGATCGCGGCGTGCAGCTTTTCCCAGATGCGGGGCACGCCCAGGAAAATCGTCGGCGCGACTTCGCGCAGGTCCTCCTGCACCGTACGCAGCGACTCGCCAAAATTCACCTGCGTGCCCAGGTAGATGGGCACGAACGTGGACAGCATCTGCTCGGCGACGTGGCACAGCGGCAGATAAGACAGGTGCACGCTGGATACATCCATCGACAGGCGATCGGCGATGCCCGGCGCCACGCCGCGCATGTTGCGGTAGCTCAGCATCGCGCCCTTGGGCTTGCCGGTGGAACCCGACGTGTAGATCATCAGCCCGGTGTCGTCCAGGCGCTGCCCGTCCAGCATCGTGTTCAGCGCGGCCAGCTCCACGGTTTCGCGCTGGCCGCCATCGGCCTCGACTTCGGCAAAGGTCACGATGCGCGCCCGATCCGCCGCGCCATACGCGCGCAGACCCTTCGTTTCAATGACCACGATGCGGCGCAAATTCGGCAGCCGGTCCGCCACGTGCAGCACCTTGTCGGTCTGCTCCTGGTCTTCGCAGACCACCAGTTCGACGTC
>JAEYVD010000465.1 GCA_023432075.1 Pseudomonadota bacterium
GGCGCAAGGTAGTAACGCAGCGTGTAGTCGCGGCCCGGCTCGCCCTCGAACTGCGCGCGCAGCCGGTCCTTGAACGCCGGATCGGCATGCAGCCGCGCCACCTCGTATTCGTCCTTGTACGTCATCAGCTTGGCAAGATTGCGCGCCACCGCGCGCGTCACGTCCTGCCGCTTGTCGCCCAGCGCGGCTTCACGCACGCGCACCGACTCCACCGCGGTCAGGAAGCGACGCGCATAGGCCTCGTCCTGATAATCACGCACGTGTGCCGCCAGACGCTTGACCAGCGCGTCCAGCGATTCCGGCATGGCCACCACCCGCTCGGCCGCCGCGGGGCGCAGCGCATCCACGCCGCGATGCGCGGCCTGGCGGCCCAATTCGAAGGCAGCCAGATTCTTGTCCACCGACACACCGTTGATCTGGATCGCGCGGCGCAGGCTGTCCAGCGACAGCGGCAGTCCGCCCTTTTGCCACGCGTATCCCAACAGCAGCGGATTGGCGTAGATGCTGTCGCCCAGCATGGCCTCGGCCAGCGGGCCGGCCTGCAGGAAGTCGCAATGGCCGCCCGTGCTTTGTGTCAGCGCGGCCTGCGCCTGCGCCCCCGGGAAACGCCACGTGGGCTGCGACAGAAACGCGGCCGTCGGCGCGGCGCTGCTGTTGACCACCGCACGGCCATGATCGGGCCGCAGCCGCGACAGCACCTCGGGCGACGCCGACACCAGGGCATCGCAGCCGATCACGAGGTCGGCCTCGCCCAGCGCGACGCGCGTCGCGTGCAGGTCTTCGGGCCGGTTGGCCAACTGCACGTGGCTGAGCACCGCCCCGCCCTTTTGCGCCAGCCCGGCCATGTCCAGCACGGTTACGCCCTTGCCTTCGATGTGCGCGGCCGCGCCGATCAGCGCGCCGACCGTCACCACGCCCGTGCCGCCAACGCCGGCCACGACCACGCGATACGCCGCGCCCGGTGCAATGAGAGCCTGGCCGGGCAGCGGGACCTCAGCCAACGACGGCGCGCCGCCCTGCTTGCCGGGCTTGCGCGGCGTGGCGCCTTCGGCCGTCACGAAGCTGGGACAAAACCCCTCCACGCACGAAAAATCCTTGTTGCACGACGACTGGTTGATGCGCCGCTTCGTGCCCAGCGGCGTATCCAGCGGTTCCACCGACAGGCAGTTCGACTGCACCGAGCAATCGCCGCAGCCTTCGCACACCGCCTCATTGATGAAGGCGCGCCGGGGCGGATCGGGATACTCGCCGCGCTTTCTGCGGCGGCGCTTCTCGGTCGCGCAGGTCTGGTCGTAGATCAGCACCGTGGCGCCGTCAATGTCGCGCAGCGCGCGCTGCACGTCGTCCAGCGCCTTGCGGTGGTGAACCTCCACCCCTGCCGGCAAGGTCTGCGCGCCCGTGTACTTGTCGGGCTCGTCCGTCACGACCACCGTCTTGACGACGCCTTCGGCCAGCATCTGCGCCGCGATCTGCGGCACGGTCAAGACGCCGTCCACCGGCTGCCCGCCCGTCATGGCGACGGCGTCGTTGTAGAGGATCTTGTAGGTGATGCGCGCGCGCGCCGCGATGGCCGCGCGAATGGCGAGCAGGCCCGAATGAAAATACGTGCCGTCGCCCAGGTTGGCGAAGATATGGCGCTCGGACGTGAAGTCCTTCTGGCCCAGCCACGCCACGCCCTCGCCGCCCATCTGGCTGAAGGTATCGGTATTGCGGTCCATCCACATCGCCATGTAATGGCAGCCGATGCCCGCGACCGCGCGTGATCCTTCCGGCACGCGCGTGGAGGTGTTGTGCGGACAGCCCGAACAGAACCAGGGCTTGCGTTCTTCGACCAGCGTGGGGCGGCTGGCCTCGCGCTCTTTCGCGTCGATGACGGCCAGGCGCGCCGCAATGCGCGCGCGCAGCGTGTCGGACAGGTTGGCTTTTTCGAGACGCGCGGCAATGGCGCGGGCGATCAGCGCGGGCGACAGCTCATACCGCGCCGGCAGCAGCCAGCCGCCGCGCGGCGTGGACCATTCGCCGCCGCCGTTCTCGCGCTCGTCGAACTTGCCAAAGACACGCGGCCGCACGTCGTCGCGCCAGTTGTACAGCTCTTCCTTGAGCGCGTATTCCAGGATCTGGCGCTTTTCCTCGACGACCAGGATCTCCTTCAGACCCGTGGCGAATTCGCGTGCGTCCTGCGCGTCCAGCGGCCAGATGCAGCCCACCTTCAGCACGCGGATGCCCGCCTGCGCACAGGCCGCGTCGTCCAGCCCCAGGTCGTTCAGCGCCTGGCGCACGTCCAGATACGCCTTGCCGGCCGTCATGATGCCGAAGTGCGCGTTGGGCGAGTCCAGCACCACGCGGTTCAGCTTGTTGGCCCGCACATAGGCCAGCGCCGCGTACCACTTGTGGTCCAGCAGCCGCGCCTCCTGCGCCAGCGGCGAGTCCGGCCAGCGGATGTTCAGCCCGCCTGGCGGCAGGCTGTCCTCGGGCAGCACGATCCGCACGCGTGACGGGTCAACGTCCACCGAGGCGCTGGACTCCACCACGTCCGTCACGCATTTCATCGCCACCCACAGACCCGTGTGGCGGCTCATGGCCCAGCCATGCAGGCCGTAATCCAGATACTCCTGCACGTTGGACGGGTACAGCACCGGAATGCCGCTGGCGATCAGCACGTGTTCGGACTGGTGCGCCACCGACGAGGACTTGGCGGCGTGGTCGTCGCCCGCCAGCATCAGCACCCCGCCGTGCGCGGACGTGCCGGCCGAGTTGGCGTGCTTGAGCACGTCCACCGAACGGTCCACCCCCGGCCCCTTGCCGTACCACATGCCAAAGACGCCATCGCGCTGCGCGCCGGGAAACAGATTGAGCTGCTGCGATCCCCAGACGGCGGTCGCGGCCAGATCCTCGTTCAAACCCGGCTGGAACACCACGTCGTTGTCTTTCAAATGACGCTTGGCCTTCCAGAGCGCCTGGTCCAGGCCGCCCAGCGGCGATCCCCGGTAGCCCGACACATAGCCGGCGGTGTTCAGGCCGGCCGCCTGGTCGCGCTGCTTTTGCATCAGGGGCAGGCGCACCAGCGCCTGCGTGCCGCTCAGGTAGACGCGGCCGGTGGGCTGCGCATATTTGTCGTCGAGCGACAGGCCATGGGTGTCGGCCACGCCAGGGGGTAGAGGGGCGTTCATGGGGGTTGTCTCCTGCAATCTGCGGTGCGGGCATTTACGTGTTTTCCGCAGTGTAGGAACGCGAACAGCTATCGTATATTCATATATTCGACTAGCTGGTATGTGAAAAACACATGTCTAATGACGTCACCCTTCGCCAACTCCGGTACTTTGCCGCCGCCGCCCGCACGGGGCGGTTT
>JAEYVD010000467.1 GCA_023432075.1 Pseudomonadota bacterium
TCGCGCTGCTTCCGGATTTCAGCGCGGGCCAGGCGCTGCAGCGCGGCACGCTGGTCGAGGTCCTGCCAGGGTGGCGCGTCGTCGGCGACTATGCCGAACGGCTCTATGCAGTCAGGCCCTACACGCCCCGCGTGCCCCTGACCGTGACCTCGTTCGTCCAGTATCTGCGCCAGGCGATTCCGGCCGCCGAAGGCCTGGCGGCCGGCATCGCGCCCCGCATGCCCACGGCTAATTGACCTGCAACCCCGCCTTGGCCACCAGCTCGGAATAAATGGTGGCGCCCTGATCGACGTACTTTGCCGTATCGGCGGGCGACAACACATGAGGAATGCCGCCGAAGTTGGCGTTGCCCTCGATCCACTTCGGGTCCTTCGAAATCTGCTGAAGCGCGGAGGCCCACTTCTCCACCGCTTCGGCGCTCATGCCCGGCGGCCCGAACAGCCCGCTCCAGCCGATGACGGCTTCAAGCTGCGGCAGGTTCGATTCACGAGCGGTCGGAATATCCGGAAACTGCGCAAGGCGTTCCGGCGTTGTCGTCAGCAAGGCGCGCAACTTGCCGCCCGCAAGAATTCCGGTCATTGAGCTGAGGTTGTTGCAGGCGAAGTCGACATCGCGGCTCAGCACCGCCATGGCCACCTCGCTCCCGCCCTTGTACGGGACGCTGACGGCCGCATCCGGCTTCAATCCCAGGCTGCTTAGCAACAGTTGCGGGGCAAGGTTCTGCACGGTTGCGGGGCCGGAATGGCTGTAGTTCAGCTTGCCGGGCCTGGCCTTCAGTGCCTGCGACAGGTCGCCGATGGTCCGATAGGTGCTGTCCGGATGCACCACACAGACGACAGGGTTCAGCTCCAGCAGGCCGATGAACGTGAAATCCTTCGAGGTGTAGGGCGTCGTCTTCGGCTGCAATGCGGGCAAGAGGACCTGGGAACCGATGCGGCCCATCAGCAGCGTGTACCCGTCGGGCGCCGCATTCTTGACCGCGGCCGATCCGATCGCGCCGTTGGCGCCGGCCTTGTTGACCACGACCACGGGCTGCCCCAGAACGCCTTGGGCTGCGGCGGACAGATTGCGGGCCGCCATGTCGGCGTCGCCGCCCACGCTGAAGGGCACGATGAGCTGGATCGGTTTGGCAGGGTAAGCCTGGGCAGCGGCCAGGCCGGGACAGGTGAGAAGCAGGCAAAGCGCGGCGCGAGCGGACCCGCCCGGGCGGATGCCGGTGAGGCTGATCATGGGGATGTCTCCTGTTCGTTCTACGGGACGAAACCGGACTGCGGCGACGCTCGATGCCTTGAGCTCAATGACCGGTCGTGGACTGCATTGATGCTGCGTGGAGAACCGGCGCGGCCTCGCCCGCGAGGGACACGTTGATGCAGGCTGGCAGGCCGCTGGCGGCGGCCTGTTTCAGGGCGGCGGTCAGGCCTGCGGCGTCGTGCGCCGCAAACCCCGCGCCGCCCAGCGCCGAGGCGACGTCGTGATAGCGAGCCGCCGGAGAGAGCTCGCACCCGATCAGCCGCTGCGGGCCGTATGTGCGCATTTGAATCAGGTGTTCGGCGTTCCAGCGCAAGTCGTTGCCGATCACCGCCACGATCGCCGCGCCTTCGCGCACCGCCGTGTCCAGCTCCATCAGGTGGAACCCGGCGGTGCCGTCGCCCATCATGACGACCACCGTGGCGCCGGGCCGTGCGATCTTTGCGGCGATCGCATAGCAGACCCCTGCGCCGATCGCCCCGGACATGCCGTTGATGATGCGGACTGGCGCCTGGCAGAACGCCTGCGCCCACTGGCCGAACTCTCCGCCGTCACAGATCAGGATCGGATCGGGCGCGGACGCCAGGAACGCCTGCACGGTCTCGCACAGCGCGCGCGGCCCTAATGCGTCCTGCGCGGGTGAGGACGCCCCTTTGAGCGTGCGGCTTTGCAGCGCTTCATCGACCTGGGCGCGCCACGACAGGCGTTCGGCCGGCGCTTGCATCGCACGTAACGCGGACAGCGCCGCCGCCGGGTCGGCCTGCAATGCCAGGACCAGACGCGCGCCAAGCAGCCGGCCCGCGCGTTCCAGCATCGCGGGGTCCGGGTCGATGACCGCGACGCGGGCCGCTTCTCCAAGCGCGCCGGTGCTGCCGAATCCCAGCGTAAAGTCCAGGCACTTTCCCGCCAGAACGATCAGGTCGGCGCTTGGGATGATGCCCGCCAAGGCCCCCAGAGAAGGATCCTTCAGCCCGCGGGGGCTTTCCATCGGAATGATGCGCAGCCCCAGCGCTTCTTCGACAGCCGCGCGCGCGGCGCGTCCGTGCGGCCGCGCGCTCGTCGGCCCGGCCAGCACCAGCGGACGCTGGGCCGAATGCAACAGGTCAGCCAGTTGGTTCACGCTGGAAGCATCCAGCGCGGCAACCGGCTGAACCGCTGGCGCGTCGGGAAGATCTGCCATGCCCGATTCGGCGGTCAGCAGGTCAAAGGGCAACGCCAGGTGGACCGGGCCTCGCCGAGGCGCTAGCGCCTGCGTGATCGCATCTTCGAGCGCCGGGCAAAGCTCGGCCGCGGATTGCGGACGGATCGACAGTTTGGTCAACGGCCGGGTGATGGCGACCTGGTCCAGCTCCTGGAACGCGCCAGAGCCGTCTTCCGACACCGAGGAGTCGCCCGAGATGAGCAGGACCGGGCTTTCCGCCTGCGAGGCCGAATAAAGCGGCGCGAGTCCGTTGGTCAGGCCCGGCGCGGCAGTGATCAACGCCACGCCGAGTTCGCCGGTGATCTGCGACCACGCATCGGCCATGAAGACAGCGGCCGCTTCGTGCCGGACGTGGATGATGCGGATGCCTGCGTCGATACAGGCATCGTAAAGCGGCATGATCTGGTTGCCGGAAAGGCTGAAAATGGTCTTGACGCCCCGCCGACGCAGCGAGCGAATGATCAACTCAGAACCAAGCACGTTTGTCTCCCCCGAGGTTGCGCTTGGCTGAGCCTTGCAACCTTTTATTGATCCGACATGTTTCTATGACCCATTTGCGGCTCAGTGTATCGGGTAACAGCGGCTTTTAGGTTGATGATTTTTGAACCAAGGATCACGCCCGCCGACGCGTGGCGGCCTGCCCTCACCCGCCGTCGCGGGATCCCTGTATACAGATCGGCGCGCCTGGTGTTTCATACCGTCTTGGCGATCCGTGACATTGCGCCGCGGTCGCGCAGCCCACCTCGAAGGCAAAACCATGGCAAAAAGACACGTTTGCACCGCAGTTGGCCTCATGACCTGGATGATGACGATGCCCCCCAGTTTTGCCGGTTCCATTGGTTACCTGGGGCCCGCGGGCTCCTGGACCCATCAGGCGTGCCTGGACCTGTTCGGGCCCAAAGAGCTTGTCCCGCTGACGCGCGACGAACTCTTTTCCGGCTACGCGTCGGGCAAGCTGGCCCAGGCGTGCGTCCCCGTGACGACGTCGGTCGTTGGCGTCACGCCCTACATGGACGCCGTCCTGGACCTGCCCAATGCCGTGGTGGTCGGCGAATACCCCAAGATGCTGGGCTACAGCCTGCTGGCGCGTCCCGGCGCGAAGCTGCAAGACATCAAGGAAGTGTTCGCCCACCCCGTGGCATTCGAGGAAGTGAAACCCTGGCTGGATCGGGAAATGCCCACGGTGAAGCGCACCGAGTCCGCAAGCGGCGGCGCCGCGGCCAAGACCGTTGCCGAAAGCGCCACCCTCGACAAGGCCTCGTTCGGTCCGAAGGTGGGCGCCAGCGTGTATGCGCTGGACGCGCTGGTCGATGGGATCGAGGAAGGCCCGCACAATGTGACGCGCTGGTGGGTGCTGGGCCGAAACCTGCCTGCACCCACGGGGCATGACAAGACCTCGCTGGTGCTCTCGACCTCGGACGACAACCTGAACGGGGCGCTGCGCGCCCTCGTCCAGGCCGATGTGCAGATTCTGACGATCTACGAACGTCCCAGCAAAAAGACCCTGGACACGCACCGGTACGTGGTGGAGGTCGCCGGTCACGCGGCGCAGGAACCGTTGGCGGCGCTGCTCAAGGCGCATCCCGAGTTCCGGGCGCTGGGTTCCTATCCGCGCAAATGAGCGGCCCTCGCCTTCAGCGCGCTTCCTTCATCAGCGTCCGGACTTCCTCCCGCCGGCCCTCGTCAGCCACTTCGCGGCCGGGGCGGGGCGGGGCTTTCAGCGCCTTTTCCAGGTAAGGAATCGCTTCGGACTTGCGGTTCCGGTACACCAGGTAATCCGCATAGAAGTAGTTGGGATCGATGCCGTCCGGGTTGATGGTCAACGCCTGCTGCAGCAAGGCCTCGGCCCGCTTGTTGTCGCCGAACCCCACCGGCCATCCGGGCACCTTGTAATACAGCACGCCCAGGCTGTTCAGCGCGGACCCGTCGAGCGCCTTGCTGTCGATCTGGATGGCGGTTTCGTACTCGGCCTTGGCCTGCTTCGCCAGGCTGAGGGCGCCCATGCCGCCTTTGGCGCCTGCCCACGAGCTCAGGATGATGCCTTCCCAGATATGCGGTTCGGCTTTATTGACGTAGCGCTGCGTCAGGTCGTGAGCCTGCTTGGACAATGCCTCGAAGCGCTTGGCGCGATCATTGGGCGGGGTCTTGTATTGAATGTCCGCCCAGCCGTTCTGCAGCTCGCGGATGCCTTGGTCCAGTTCGGCAGGCGCCGCGAGGGTAAGGGTGGAAAACAAACACGCCACGCCCGCCAGCAAACCGGCGGCCGCATTGCGCAAGCCAATATTCTGTTTCATGACTAGGCTCCAGTAGGAAATTTCAACGACATCAAGGCGCGGCGATGCTTCGCAAATGCGCCATCGAACCATTCAGGACAAAGCCCGTTCAACCGCGCCGCCACGGATTCGATTCCGCCCGCAAAGCCTTGGCGCGATTCGCGTTGCAGCATGCGCGATACGGCCCGCGCGATGTCTTCCGGGCTATCGCTGGCGGAATCCGTCGCTTTGTTGAACGCCAGCACTTCAGGCGAGTTGAACGGTGTGTCGATCGCCCGCGGCGCGTAGTACTGCACCCGGACGGACGAGTCGGCCAGTTCGCGGCGCAAGGTTTCGGAGTACATCCGAAGCGCGGCCTTGCTTGCCGCATAGGCCGAAAACCCCGGCACGCCCAGACTGCCCAGCGTGGATCCGATGTTCAGCACCTGCGCGCGCGGCTGCGCCAGCAACAGCGGCAGCATGCCGGCGGTCAGCATCATGGGCGCGACGACATTCGTGTCCATGAGCTGGCGCAGCGCTTCGGTCTGCAAGGACTGCGCGGGTCCGAAAGCGGCCAGCGCCGCGTTGTTGATGAGCATGTTGGCATTGCGGGCGCCGGCGGCATCGATGACCGCATTGCGGCCGGCGTCGGTAGTCACATCCACCACCAGCGCGTCCACGCGTGCCCGATCGCGCGCGCCGGCGCTCAGCGACTGCGCCAGCGCCAGCAGCGGCGCTTCGCTGCGCCCGACCAGCAACAGGCTCGCGCCTTCGTCGAACAGCCTGCGCGCAATCGCGCTTCCCAGACCGCCGGCGGCGCCCGTCAATACGACGGAGGCGTCGCGCGGGCTCATGCGACCTCCCCTTGCGATGACGAGCGCGGCAGGGCGCGGAAGATCGCCCCGTAAAGTCCATAGAACATGTTGGCGGCGTGGACCACGGCGGCCCGGTCGGCATCATCGTCCAGGCGGTTCACCAGATCGGCGAAGTGCGCGGTGTGTTCCTGGTCCAGCGTTCCGTGAGACCGCAGATAGCTGAAGGCGCTTGGCGGCAGCGCGAGCGCGCGCTGGATCTGGTCGGCGGCGTTCAAGGCCAGCGTGACGCTGGTGCCCTCCAGCACGTGCACCATGCCAAAGAATCCAACCGGGTTCTTGCGCGCGATGGTGTCGTAGGCGTAAGCCACCATGACCTCGGTGGCGGGCCCGGGACCGGCGCGGCGCACCTCGTCCGCATCGTGACCCAATGCGCGCAGGTCATTGAGGATCCAGGCATCGTGGCCCGTCTCCTCCTCGATGTATTCATCGAGCGCGGGCTGCATCCACGCCAAGCGGGAGGGCATGCGTGCGCGGCACGCGTGCATCAGCGGCACGGTGTGGCTGACGTGGTGATAGGCTTCGCGCAGAAACGCCGCATAGGCAGGCCGCGCAACCTGGCCGCGCAGGCAATCCTGGATGATGGGCGTGGCCACCAGGGCCTCGCGGGCCTCGCGCGTCTGATCAAGCAACTGTTCGAAAAAGGTCATGATGGGTCTACATCAACGGTTGAGCGGAAACCCGCGGAAAAGAGATCGGCGTGCAGTTCGGCGACGGCCTGTCGGCGCGGACGCCCATTCACGGTCGCCAGACCGCTGGTGGAAGAGAACTCGGCCCGCGCGCGCATCCAGGATCCGATCCGGGCATAGTCCGGCAGGCCTTGGTTGACCTCGTCGACACACGCCTGAATGGCGCTGTCGCTGGGATTGCCCAGCGGCCAGATCACGGCGCCCAGCGACGCCTGGCCTTCGCCCAGCACGACGCAATGGGCGATAACGCGCTGATTGGAAAGGCGCAGCTCGACCCATTCGGGCGACACGTTGCGTCCGTATCCGGTGATCAGCACATTCTTCTTGCGACCGCGGATATGCAGGAATCCGGCGTCGTCGATGCGGCCCAGGTCGCCTGTCGGCAGCCATGCCGAGGACATCGCGGGCTGACCCAGATATCCCAGCGCCAGCGCGCCGGCCACTTCGATCTCGCCGTCGGCAGCCACGCGCACGCTTGCATGCGGCAAGGGGCGGCCCGCCGACCCGGGACAGTCCGCGCCGGGCAGGTTCAGCGTCTGCACCGAACAGGCCTCCGACAGCCCGTAGCCTTCATAGGCGGGTATCCCCTGCGCGCGGGCGCTTTCCAGCAGGTCGCTTCCCACCGCCGCCCCGCCCACCGCGACGAAACGCAGCGTGCCGGGGCCGGCGAGGCCAGCCGCGCGCAGCCAGCCCGCATAAGCGCGCAACATCTGCGGCAGCACGATGACGCTTTGCGCGCGGCCCGCCACGAGGGCTTGGTGAAACACGGCCGGATCGAAGCGCGACGATCCCTGAAGCCCGATGTCCTTCAAGGGGTTGACGCAGATCGCCGCGCCCTCGATCAGGGG
>JAEYVD010000471.1 GCA_023432075.1 Pseudomonadota bacterium
TTCTTCCTGCAGACCTCGGGACGCCCGGGCTTTCTGATCCGCTCGGCGCTGGCCGCGCTGGGCTCGGGACTGTGGGGCGTGTACAGCGGGTTTGAACTCTGCGAAGGCGCGCCGCTGCCGGGCAAGGAAGAGTACCTGGACTCCGAGAAGTACGAACTGCGGCAGCGCGACTGGCACGCCCCGGGCAACATCCGGGCCGAGATCACGCGTCTGAACCAGATCCGGCGCGCCAACCCCGCATTGCAGACGCATCGCGGCCTGACGCTGGCCGCCAGCAGCAACAACCGGGTGCTGGCTTTCTACAAGTCCACGCCAGGCCACGGCAACGTGGTGCTGGCCGTCATCAGCCTGGATCCGTTCCAGGCGCAAGAGACGCGCGTCGAGGCGCCGTTCTGGCTGTTCGGCGAATCGGACGCCGGTCAGCTGTCCGCCGAAGACCTGCTGACCGAAACCCGCGAGACCTGGCATCAGAAGCACCGCAGCCTGACGCTGACCCCCGACCAACCCTATCGCGTGTGGCGGCTTTCGCTGCATGGATGAAGCCCGCGCCCAATGCCATGATGAGTAAAGCCCAACCCATTCAGGATGATCCCCTCTGGTACAAGGACGCCGTCATCTACCAGCTTCACGTCAAGTCGTTCTTCGACTCGAACGGCGACGGCGTCGGCGACCTGCCCGGCCTGATTTCCAAGCTGGACTACATCGCCAGCCTGGGCGTGAACACCATCTGGCTGCTGCCCTTCTACCCGTCGCCCCGCCGCGACGACGGCTATGACATTGCCGACTACCGCGGCGTGCATTCGGATTACGGCACCATTGCCGACGTGCGCAAACTGATCCGCGCCGCCCACGCCCGCGGCCTGCGCATCATCACCGAGCTCGTAGTCAATCACACGTCGGATCAGCACCCCTGGTTCCAGCGGGCGCGCGCGGCCAAGCCCGGCTCGGCGGCGCGCAATTTCTATGTCTGGTCCGACAACGACAAGGCCTACGCGGGCACGCGCATCATCTTCTGCGATACCGAAAAGTCGAACTGGACCTGGGACCCGGTGGCCAACGCGTATTTCTGGCACCGCTTCTATTCCCATCAGCCCGACCTGAACTACGACAATCCGCAGGTGCTCAAGGAAGTGCTGTCCGTCATGCGCTATTGGCTGGACATGGGCGTGGACGGGCTGCGCCTGGACGCGGTGCCCTACCTGGTCGAGCGCGAAGGCACCAACAACGAGAACTTGCCCGAGACCCATGAGGTGCTCAAGCAGATCCGGGCGGTGATCGAGGCCGAGTACCCGGGCCGCCTGCTGCTGGCCGAAGCCAATCAGTGGCCCGAGGACGCGCAGGAGTATTTCGGCGCGGGCGACGAGTGCCATATGTCCTTTCACTTCCCGCTGATGCCGCGGATGTACATGGCCATCGCGCAGGAAGACCGCTTTCCGATCACCGACATCATCCGCCAGACGCCCGACATTCCCCCGACCTGCCAGTGGGCCATCTTTCTGCGCAATCACGACGAACTGACGTTGGAGATGGTGACGAGCCGCGAGCGCGACTACTTGTGGAACGTCTATGCGTCCGAGCCGCGCGCCCGCATCAACCTGGGCATCCGCCGCCGGCTGGCGCCGCTGCTGGAGCGCGACCGCCGCCGCGTCGAATTGATGAACAGCCTGCTGCTGTCGATGCCGGGCACACCGGTGCTGTACTACGGCGACGAGCTGGGCATGGGCGACAACGTCCATCTGGGCGACCGCGACGGGGTACGCACCCCGATGCAATGGTCGCCGGACCGCAACGGCGGCTTTTCGCGCGCAGACCCCGAGCGCCTGCCTTTGCCCGTGCTGATGGGCCCGCTGTACGGCTACGAGGCCGTCAACGTGGAGGCGCAGCAGCGCGACCCGCACTCGCTGCTGAACTGGACCCGGCGCCTCCTGGCCCAGCGTGGCCAGAGCCACGCCTTTGGGCGGGGCACGTTGCGCTTCATCTTTGCCGGCAACCGCAAGATCCTGGCCTACCTGCGCCAGTGGGAGCAGACCACCATCCTGTGCGTGGCCAACCTGTCCAACGCGGCCCAACCGGTCGAGCTGCACATGCAGGAGTTCTCGGGCCGGGTGCCGGTGGAAATGCTGGGCGGCACGCCTTTCCCCGCGATCGGCGAACTGCCCTATCTGCTGACGCTGCCGCCCTACGGCTTTTATTGGATGGATCTGAGCCAGGACGCCGCGCCGCCCGGATGGCACGCGACGGCGCCCGCCCAGATGCCCGAACTGATCACCCTGGTGCTCAAGAACCGCGGCGGCGCGGCGCTGACCGACGCATCCCGCGCCACGCTGGAGCGCGAGATTCTGCCGCAGTATCTGGCGCGCCAGCGCTGGTTTCCGGGTTCGGAGCCGCCCAAGCGGGCACGTCTTGCGTACGCCACGCCGTTCGCGTCCGCCGACGGGGAATTCTATTGGGCCGAGATCGAGCCGGAGGACGGCGAGACGGGCATGCGCGCGCAAGCGCCCTTTGTCCTGGTCTGGGACGAGACCGCCGTCATCCAGTACGCCATCGCCCGCGTGCGCCGCGGCGCCGAGGTCGGCGTGCTGGCCGATGCCTTCCTGCAGCCGGGCTTCGTGCGCAGCACGCTCAAGGCCATGCAAGCGGGCGCGGAATTGGACGGACGCAGCGGCGGCAAGCCAGGCGACAAGCCCGGCGTCATCCGCTTCCTGCCCGAAGCGGGCCTGAGCGGCATGGACTTGGACGGCGACCTGGAGATGCAATGGCTCTCGGGCGAGCAATCGAACAGCTCGGTGATCGTCGGCAATGCCGTGATCCTAAAACTGATCCGCAGTGTGCAGCCGGGCCTGTCGCCCGAGTCGGAAATGACCAGGTACCTGACGCGGGCCGGCTACGGCAACATTCCGCCGTTGCTCGGCGAGGTGCAGCGCATTGACGCCGATGGCGTGGTGCACACGCTGGCCGTCGCGCACGGTTATGTGGCCAACGAGGGCGACGCCTGGAGCTGGACGCTGGACTACCTGAAGCGCACGCTGGCCAACGCGCTGCTGGTCGGCAACTCGCCGCAGGAGTTCGAGGAAAACCTGGAAGGCTACGCCGTCATGGCCCGCACCATCGGCGAACGGCTGGGCCAGATGCACTCGTTGCTGGCGCAGCCCACGGATGACGCGGACTTCCAGTCGCGCGCAGCCAGTCAGGCCGATGCGGATAAGCGGGCCGAGCAGGTGCTCGCACTGCTGGACCGCGCTGAAAAGAATCTGCGCGCGTCGCTGGACAAGCTGGAAGACCCGTCGCATGCCTGCGCCGAGTGGTTCTTCGAACATCACGCGCGCCTGGCCAAGCGCGTGACCGAGATGGCGCAGGCCGAGGCCGGCGCGCCGTGGCTGCGCATACATGGCGATTTCCACCTGGGCCAGGTCCTGGTCGCGCAGACCGACGCGTATCTGATCGACTTCGAAGGCGAACCGATCAGCAGCCTGGAGGTGCGGCGATCGCTCGCGTCCCCCTACAAGGACGTGGCAGGCATGTTGCGCTCGTTCGACTACGCGGCGGCGTCGATCGCGCGCACGGACCTGATCGGCGGCGCGCATCTGGATGCCAACGCGGGTGCGGACGACGTCCAGGCGCCGCCGGTTGCGCCGGCCGAACAGCGCGACGCCCTGCTGTCGCGCTTTCGCCAGCGGGCCTCGGATGCGTTCCTGCAGGGTTATCGCAGCGCGCGCAGCGGCGCGCAGGGCGGCGACTTGGCCGCCACGGCGGATCGCGAGGACACGCTGCTCATCCTGGCGCAGCTGGAAAAAGCCGCCTATGAGGTCAGCTACGAAGCGGCCCACCGGCCCGACTGGATCTCGATTCCGCTGTGTGCCCTGACCGAACTGGCGCGCGGCGTGCTGCTGTCGGCCGCCATCGATGCCGAAGGAAAACCGTCATGAGCGCAGGCTTTGCCACTCCCGCCGCGGCCGCGGACGGCCATATCGACCCGCAAGCGCTGACCGCGCTGGCGCACGGGCTGCACGACAACCCGTTCGGGGTGCTGGGGCCGCACGACGGGTGGGTGCGCGTGTTTGTGCCCGGGGCGTCGGCCGTGGCGGTTCTGGACCAGGACGGCGGCCGCACGCCGCTGGCGGAACAAGCGCAGGGCCTGTACGTTGGCCGCGTGCCCTACGCGCAAGCCGGCGATGGCGCCTCCTATCGGCTGGCGATTCGCTGGCCGGCGGCGGAACAGATCACCGCCGATCCGTACGCCTTCGGCGCCCTGCTGGATGACGCCACGCTGCAACGGCTGGCCCAGGGCGCCTGGCGCGAGGCCGGCGAGGCGCTGGGCGCGCACCTGGTCGATGTGGACGGCGTGAGCGGCCTGCGCTGCGCCGTGTGGGCGCCCAATGCCCGGCGGGTTGCGGTGGCGGGAGATTTCAATGGCTGGGACGCGCGCCGCCACGGCATGCGTCTGCGCCATGCCGCGGGGGTGTGGGAAATATTCATTCCCGGCGTGCGCCCCGGCGACCGCTACAAGTTCGCCATCACCGATCGCAACGGCAATCAGTTCATGAAGGCCGATCCCATGGCGCGGCGTAGCGAGATGGCCCCGGCCACGGCTTCGATCGTGGACGATCCCGCGCCCTACGCCTGGTCCGACGAGGACTGGATGCGGGCGCGCGGCGCGCGGCAGTCGCCCGACGCGCCCGTGTCGATCTACGAAGTCCACGCCGGGTCGTGGGCCAGTGTCGAAGCGGGCCCCTGCGCCTGGGACCAGATGGCTGACAAGCTGCCGGGCTATGCCCGCGCCATGGGGTTCACGCATCTGGAACTGATGCCGATCATGGAGCATCCGTTCGGCGGTTCGTGGGGCTACCAGCCGCTGGGCATGTTCGCGCCCACGGCGCGCTACGGGCCGCCCGAGGCCTTCGCCCGCTTCGTCGACCGCTGCCACGCCGCCGGCATCGGCGTCATCCTGGACTGGGTGCCCGCGCACTTTCCCGACGACGCGCATGGTCTGGCCACCTTCGACGGGACTTCGCTGTACGAATACGAAGATCCACGCGAGGGCTATCACCCGGACTGGCACACCATGGTCTACAACCTGGGCCGCAACGAGGTGAAGGCGTTCATGATCGCCAGCGCCATGCACTGGCTGCGGCGCTTTCACATCGACGGGTTGCGTGTGGACGCGGTGGCGTCGATGCTTTACCGAGACTACAGCCGCCGGCCCGGTGAATGGATCCCCAACCGCTATGGCGGCCGCGAAAACCTGGAGGCCGTCCAGTTCCTGCAGGAGCTCAACGACACCGTGCGCCACGAGGTGCCGGACGCGATTATGGTCGCCGAAGAATCCACCGCCTGGCCGGGCGTGACCGCGCCCGTGTCGGAAGGCGGCCTGGGGTTTCACTACAAGTGGAACATGGGCTGGATGCACGACACCCTGCGCTACCTGGCGCAGGATCCGATCCACCGCCGTTACCACCACCACGACATCACGTTCGGCATGGTGTACGCGTACAGCGAGCGCTTCATCCTGCCGCTGTCGCACGACGAAGTCGTGCACGGCAAGGGGTCGCTGCTGGGCAAGATGCCGGGCGACAAGCAGGCCCGGCTGGCCAACCTGCGTGCGTACTTCGGCTTCATGTGGGCGCATCCCGGCAAGAAGCTGCTGTTCATGGGCGGCGAGCTGGCGCAGCCCACGGAGTGGAACCATGACGCCACGCTGGACTGGAACCTGCTGGACGACGCGGGTCATCTGGGCATGCAGCGTCTGCTCGCTGACCTGAATCGCCTGTACCGCGACCTTCCGGCCCTGCACGCGCGAGACGCGGACCCGTCGGGGTTTGCGTGGACGATCATGGACGACCAGGACAACAGCGTCGTCGCCTTCATCCGCACGGATGGCCAGCAGCACGTGCTGGCCGTGTCGAATTTCACGCCGGTTACCCGGCACGATTACCGCATCGGGGTTCCGCACGCCGGCCGCTGGGCTGAACTGCTGAACACCGACGCGTCCCATTACGGCGGGTCCGGCCAGGGCAACCAGGGCGGGGCCAACACCGGCGACATGGCTGCCCACGGGCAGCCGCAGGCCCTGTCGCTCACCCTGCCGCCCCTCTCGCCCCTTTTCCTGATGCACGAAGGCTGAATCCATGGATCCGTCTCAACTGACCCGTATCACCGGCGGCCAGCCCCAACCGCTGGGCGCCACCAGCGATGGCCTGGGCGTGAACTTCGCGGTGTTCTCCGCGCACGCCACCCGTATCGAGCTGTGCATCTTCGATCCCAAGGGGCGCAAGGAAT
>JAEYVD010000562.1 GCA_023432075.1 Pseudomonadota bacterium
AAATTCCAGCGCGCGCGGATTCGCATCGCGTTTCCCGTCGCCAACGTGGGCGCCAACCTGCCCACGCTGGCGGCCACCGTCGGCGGCAATCTGTACGACCTGGGCGAGGTCACCGGCCTGCGGCTCGAAAGCATGGAACTGCCCGCCAACTACCGCGCACAATTCGACCTGCCGCAGGTCGGCATTGCCGGCACGCGCGCGCTGACCGGCGTGGACAAGGGCCCGCTGGTCGGCACCATCATCAAGCCCAACGTCGGCCTTTCGCCCGAACAGACCGCGCATCTGGTGGCGCAGCTGTGCGCGGCCGGCGTGGACTTCATCAAGGACGACGAGGTGTGCGCCAACCCGGCCCACGCCCCGCTCGCCCAACGCGTCGCGGCCGTGATGGCCGTGGGGCGCGCGCACCGCGAACGCACCGGCCGTAACGTGATGGTCGCCTTCAATATCAGCTACGAAACCGATGCCATGCGCCGCCACGCCGACCTGATCGAACGCGAAGGCGGCACCTGCGTCATGGCCAGCCTGAACTGGTGCGGTTACTCGGCCATCCAGACCCTGCGCCGCAGCACGCCGCTGGCGCTGCACGGCCACCGCAACGGTTTCGGCGCGCTGTCGCGGCATCCGTTGCTGGGCATGGGATTTCAGGCGTACCAGACGCTGTGGCGGCTGGCGGGCGTGGATCACATGCACGTGCACGGCCTGCAAGGCAAGTTCTCGCAGGAAGACAGCGAGGTCGTCGACTCGGCCCGCGACTGCCTGGCGTCGCTGACCCCGGGCATCGACGACGCCGTCATGCCCGCCTTCTCGTCGGGTCAATGGGCGGGCACCGTGCCCGCCACCTGGGCCGCCGTGCGCAGCGACGACCTGCTCTTCATGTCGGGCGGCGGCATCCTGGCCCACCCCGACGGCCCCGCCGCCGGCGTGCAAAGCATCCGCCAGGCCTGGCACGCCGTGCGCGACAACCAGACCCTGCAAGACTACGCACGCAACGCACCCGAACTGCAGCGCGCACTCGAATTTTTTGGAAGCCGCGCATGATTGGCGGTACCGCGCCGCAGGTGTGCTGGTATGGCGACGACTTCACCGGCGCCACCGACACGTTGGCCGAGGTCGCTCGCGCCGGACTGCGCAGCCTGCTTTTTCTGAGCGTGCCTTCTTCCGCACGACTGGAACGTGCCGGGCCATTGGATGCCATCGGTATCGCGGGCGCGGCGCGCGGCATGACGCCTGCAGAGATGACGGACGAACTGCGCGCCGTCGGCGCATTCATGGCAAGCACCGGCGCGCCCGTGCTGCACTACAAGTGCTGTTCCACCTTCGACAGCGCGCCGCATGTCGGCAGCATCGGCGTCGCGGTGCGCGAACTTCGCCGCCATATCGCGAATCCGGTCGTGCCCATTGTGGGCGGTCAGCCCAGCATCGGCCGCTATTGCAGTTTTGGAAACCTCTTTGCGCGCGAAGGTTCCGCACCGGAGGTTCATCGCATTGATCGCCATCCCGTGATGAGCGTGCATCCCGTGACACCCATGCACGAGGCGGATCTGCGGTTGCACCTGGAGGCCCAGGGCCTGGCGGGCATCCGCTCGGTGCCGCACACGGCCTACCCCTCGGCTGTGGAACCGGGTGCGAAGACGGGCGCAGCCTCGTCTGAGGACACCGCCGCGCACTCGGCCGCGCTTGATGCCTGGATCGATCAGGTCCTTGGAAGCACGGACGGCCCCCTGCTGCTGGATCTGGTGGACGAATCGCAGCTCCCCGTCATCGGCCGTTTGATTCAACGCGCCGCTTCCCGCGCCCCCCTCTTGGCCGTCGGCCCCAGCAGCGTGCAACAGGCGCTGGCCCGCGCACGGTCGGTGGGACCTTCGGGCAGCGCACCGGCGACGCCACTCGGCCCGGCCAATGGCCCGGTGCTGGTCGTGGCGGGCAGCCTGTCGCCCGTCACCGCCCGGCAGATCGCCGCCTGCGAAACCTATACGCGCCAACCGCTGCACGTCGAACGGCTGCTGGCGGATGACGACTACGCCGCCCAACAGGTCGCATTGGCCGCCGCCACGCTGGCCCAGGGCCGCAACGTGCTGGTGCATACCGACAAACCTGCCGGCGCCGTCAACGCAGACCAGACCGCCGCCACCGCTCGCGCCACCGCCAGGCTGGTGGCTGACATCGTGCGCGCCAGCGCCCAGGCCGGTCGCCGGCTTAACCGCATTGGGATTGCCGGTGGCGATACGTCCAGCCAGGCGACCCTCGCCTTGGGATTGTGGGGATTGGCGTTTCGCTGCGTGCTGGCGCCGGGGGTGACCGTCAGCGTTGCTCGCAGCGATGATCCGGTAACGGACGGGGTGGAGCTGATGCTCAAGGGCGGGCAGATGGGTGGGGATCGGCTGTTTGACGAGTTGGCGGCCGGCAAGGTCTGACCCCCGGCCCACGCGTTCTGACGTGCCCGGGGGGCTAACGACCATGCCAATACCGTCTCGCACGCTCGCGCTGTCCCCACACGTCCAACGCATCCGGCCGCGACGCCGCCATCACGGCGCCGTCCCGGTCGCTCCGCCAGAACCTGCTGCCCGCACGGCTCCAACGCAGCTCCACCGCCCGTGCCGGGTGGCGAAACCGGTTCAGGTGCCCAGCCTGCGCAATGGCATGGACGGCTTGCGTCGCGTTCACCAGGTCATGCCCCGACGACGACCCTGACCCGTGATGCGGCGCCAGCACGACATCGGCACTGGCAAGCCCCTGCGCCACCATGTCCCGCTCCTGTGCCACGCCCACGTCCCCTGTCAGCAACAGGGTATGGCTTGCCCCCTCCACGCGCAGCACGCAACTGTCGGCATTGCGATCATCCACTTTCGCGCTACGTTCTGACGGCCCTGGATGCAGGAAGGTGAACACCACCCCGTCCGCTTCCCATCCCAGCCCTCGTTCGCACCGCGCCATCGTATCGGGCAACGCCGGTTCGGCGTTGCCGACGTCGGGCCACATCTTTGCGTCGCGTCGTAGATAGGAGAGCAAATCGAAGGATGTATAACTTCGCCCCACGGGCACCGCTCCCAGCACCGCGCGCGTGCCGCCGACATGATCCATGTCGGCATGCGACAGCACCAGCACATCCAGCTGCCCGATCCCCCGCGCCTGCAGAAATGGCGCGACGACCCGTTCGCCCGCATCGCTGCCGCCGTAGCTGCGCGGGCCAGCATCAAACAACAACGATTGCGTCGCCGTTTCCACCAGAATGGCGCTGCCCTGCCCCACGTCCATCGCGCTCATGCGCCAATGGCCCGGCTCGGGCTTGTCGGGCCGCCAGAACAGCAACGGCAGCATGCAGAACCACCCAAGGTGCCGACCCGGCCACCCCTTTGCCTGCAAGGCCCAGATCATGCCCGCCACCGCCAGCAGCAGCCAGGGCCAACCGGCGGCGGCAACCGGCACGCTCGACCAGCTTGCATTGCCAACCCAGGCAACCGGCGTCATGGTGAAGTCGAATGCGGCCAGCCCGGCTTGCCCGGCCAATGCCGCCAGCGCCTCGGCGCCGGGCACGGACGACAGTGCCGCGCACAGCAACGCCAGCGGCGTCACGATGAACGTCACCGACGGAATGGCGACGGCATTGGCAAAGGGCGAACCCAGCGACACCTGATGCACCAGAAAGGCCAGCAACGGCATCAGTCCTACCGTGACCATCAGCTGCACGTGCACGGCCTGCCGCAGCCGGGCCGCGCATCGCGCGCGCCAGCTGGCATCCACATCGATCGGCGCGGCCACGATGCGCAACAGCACCGCCACCGCGCCGAACGACAACCAGAAGCCCGCAGACATCGGGGCCCACGGGTCCAGCGCCACCACCGCCGCCGCCGCGCAGGCCAGGACCCGATCACCCGACACGGGCAGCCGCGACAACGCCGCCCCCAACACCACCAGCAGCATGAAAAACGTGCGCCGCGCGGGCACGCCCCAGCCCGCCAGCAGGCAATACAACAACGCAACCAGCGCCGCCACCGCCCCGCCGGCAACGCGCGCAGGGATCCGTTCGGCAAGTCCCACGCCCCGCCACCGCACGCGCCGCCAGAGCGACGACGCCAGCAAGCCAGCGATACCGGCAATCGATGTCACGTGCATGCCGCTGATCGACACCAGATGCGTGATGCCGCTGCGGTTGAAGATCCGCCAGTCGTCGCGCGCCACGCCAGCCTGAT
>JAEYVD010000564.1 GCA_023432075.1 Pseudomonadota bacterium
GCCTCGTCCAGCGCCTTGTCGAGCCGCCCGACGCTGGAGTTGCGGTCGTAGGCCCACTCGCGTTTGGCGTCGGTGTGATGGACGATTCCGCCGAAGCGTTTGCCTGGCCCGGTCGTCGTCCACTGCAGCATCTGCAAGTCGCCGTCGGAATTGCCGAACGCCATGATTGGACGCTTGCCGATATGGCGCTGGATCGCCACGGGCTTGCCGGGGCCGTCGTCGTTGAAGTCCAGCTTGGGCAGGCGCATGATCTCAAACCCGCCGCCGCCGCCCGCCACGAATTCGCTGCCAAAGGTTGTCCCGATCACCTGTTGGGGCGGGATGCCGTAAGCCTCCTCGGTCCACGCGCGCATAAATTCGGTTTCGCCGCCCGACACGATGTAGGTCGTAAAGCCGTTGGCCCGCAGGTAGTCCAGCAGCTCACGCATCGGTACATACGTCATGCTGTCGTAGGGTAGCTTGGTGCGCGGGTGGCGGGCGGTGTCCAGCCACTGGTCCACGCGCTGCGTGTACTGGCCCACCGGCATGCCGGTGTTGGTTGCCAGCAAGATCTCCATCATGCCTCGCACGCCCGATCGGGCCACCGCTTCGTGGTCACCCTGCAGCACCGCCATGAAGGGCTGGCGGGTGTACCAGTCCGGGTGCGACGGCGCCAGCGCATGTACCTCATCCATCGAGAACATGACCTGGAAGTAGATAGGCTTCTCGCTCCACAGCGTGCCATCGTTGTCGAAGACGGCGATGCGGTCCGCGGCGGGGACGAAGTCCGCGCTGGCCGGGTCGGTGACTGCCTTCACGAACGCCACGATCGCCGTGCGCGACGGGCCGTCAGTCCAGGACGACAACTCGGCCTGGCTCTGGCGGCCCGATGACGCGCAGCCGGCCACCAGGAACAGGATCCATAGCCAGATCCAGGCCAGCTGCCGCGCAAATCGGTGTTCGAATGAAGCGTGCATGGTGTTCCCCCGGTATGCGCGCAACGCGCGCGGATGCTTCTGACCGCCGGCATCCGCCTGCCCTGCCCGCTTCCTGCGCGGCAGATGCTCAACGGCTGGCGATGCTGCCTTGCGAAGCCTGCGCCGCCTTCCATTGCTGCGGCGTCATGACGGTTCTGAATCCGATGTGAGACATGGGATTGAGCGGGTCCGTGCCGCGGCGTGCGCTGGCGCGGTAGCTGATGCAATAGGTGTCGCTGCACAGGAAGGACCCGCCCCGGGTCACCCGCTTGGGCGCCGACACGGGCGTGCCGCCGTCGTCAGGGTCGAAGCTGTCCGCCGGCCCCGCGGGGTCCTGCGGCGGCTGGCGGAATTGCGCCTGAACCTTGAAGGCGTCCGCGCGGTACCAGTCCGACGTCCATTGCCAGACGTTCCCGGCCATGTCGTACAGGCCATAGCCATTGGGAGAAAAACTGCCCACGGGCGTGGTGCCGACCTGCACGACTTCATCCTTCACGACCGGAAACGGCTGCGGCTGGCGAGTGTCCCAGATGTTCGCCATGGCCTTGCCTTGCGGCAGCAACTCGTTGCCCCACGCGTAGGTTGCCTGCTCAAGCCCGCCCCGGGCCGCGAACTCCCATTCGGCTTCGGTAGGAAGCCGCTTGCCCGCCCACCTGGCATAGGCTTGCGCATCCTCGTAGGACACCTGCACCACCGGATGGTCGTCCTTGCCGGCGATGGTGCTGTGCGGCCCCTCGGGATGCCGCCAGTTGGCGCCGGGCACAAAGCGCCACCAACGGGAGTAGTCGCGTAGCGAAACCTCGGTCCGTGTGCCGGCAAACACCATCGCGCCGGGCTGCAACGCGCTGTCGTCGGGACGCGGCGTTCCGGCAGGGAGCTGGACGCGCAGGTCTTCCCACCGCGGCTTTTTCTCCGCGGTGGTGACGTAGCCGGTCGCCTCGACAAAGCGGCGGAACTGCGCATTCGTGACATCATGCACGTCCATCCAGAAGCCGCTCACGCGAACCTTGTGCGCGGGCCGTTCATTGGGTTGCGACATCTGATGATCGTTGCCCATCAGGAACTCATGGCTGGGAATCCACGCCATTCCCGCCGGGCCCGCTTTGCCGTCTCCCAGCTTGACGACAGGCACGCCGTCCGCGGGCGTGGTGACGGCGACATACGCGCCGAGGGCGCCTGCCGCACAAAGGCTGACCGCCGCCAATCCGATCTTGGCTTGTTTTTTCATGCGTTTTCTCCGTCAGGCGCGCAAGGCGGGCATGGGGCCGCCGGACGTGCCGCCACCTATAGGGCTGCTGCCCGCGCGGCAAGCTCGCGGTTGCCCGCGCTGTTGGGCTTGAGGGCCATCCGCTCGGCCGCCAGCACCTTGGCCAGCGAGCGCGCGCCGTCGCGCAGCGCCGCTTCGACCAGGGTCAATGCCAGTACGTCGCGCTGCGCGTGACTGCCGCCGAAACGGTGCGCGAAGAGGCGCACATCGCGCAGCAGATTGACGGCAAGCGCGTAGTCTTTCCGGGCGAAAGCGGCTAGCGCATGCGCCACGGGCAATCCCACGTCGCGGGTCATCATCGCATTGGTGCCCCGGCCGTCCGCGGCCGCCTCCATTGATTCGATGAGCGTCTGGGCGGCGGCGCCGTCACCCGCACCCAGGTACGCCATCAACGCATGCACGTCATTGAAGGCGTAGTACCCCGAGCCGCCGCGGGCTTGCCAGACATCCGCAAGCTGACGCCATCGCGCGCCGACATCCAGGCCGCGCAGGTGCAGACGCCACAGCATGGCGGACGCGTCGACCAGATCGAGCACCTGGCCCGTGGACGCTTCCCGCAACCGGCTGTCGTACAGGGCCAGCACGTCGCCAATGTCGTCGCGGTCCAAATGGAACAGCGCCAGATGCCACCAGTTGTGGATGGCCAGCATGTTGTCGGCGGACCAGTCATCGCGCCGTCCGGTCAGCCAGGCAATACCCTCGTCGATCCGGCCCTGCATTTCCAGGACGTGAGCAACGGCGTGCACGGCCCAGGGATCGCGCGGGTTCAGTTCCAGCGCGCGGCGGCCTTGCGCTTCGGCAGGACCGTACAGATTCGTCTCTTCCAAGCCGAACGCGTGCATGCCCAAGACGTAGCCAAAGTCAGGCATCGAGCGGTCCCAGGCTGGCAGGATGCCGGCCACCCGGTCGCGCAGCATGGACGAGCGGCCGAGCAAAAAATCGCCGATGTGGCCGACCTGCAGCGCCAGCGTGTCGTGCGGATAATCGGCAAGGATGTCGGCATAGCGGCGCAGGGACCGGGAAAATTCGCCGTCGAGCCACGCGCGGGCCGCGGCGGCGTGCCGCCGTTCGCGTTCGTTGGCAATGTCATAGAGCTCTTCGGCTGCTTGGACGCTTTCGCGCAGCAGCGGTTCGACGCATTTGTCGCTGGCGGTGATCATCATGCCGGCGCGCAGCAAATGACCCATCACGAAGACCGGGTCGTCGGCCAGGGCCTCGTCAATGACGCCCAACGGATCGCCGTAGTAGCCATGGAACAGGCTTTGCGCCCGCTCGTAGGCGGCCATTGATGCCGGTTCATCGCTGGAAACCGGGTTGCCCCGTACATCGCTCAGCGCCATGGTGGTCTCCCAAAGGCCGGCCCGCGACAGGCTTCGAAAGCTTTGAAACTATAGGCATGGTTGCGATGTTCAGGCAAAACGCAGATGCGCTAGTGCGCGTGTACCGGGCGCATTGCGGCGCTGCACGGCGTCAGCGCGTTGGGGCCGGATCCCGCATGCTTTCCCGCTGTGCGAATAGCAAGGCGTCGCTCTGGTCGATGCGGATCGTGCCGATGCGCGGAAACTCGAAGTCGATGATGATGTACAGAGCCGCGGTCATCACCACGGCGTAGATGAGCTGATGCAGCAACGTCCCCCGTTTGGTGGCCGCCAGGTTCACGCCAACCAGAAACGCGCCGGTCAGCGCCAAGAACCCCAGGAATACGTACGCCGCCAGCGGCGGATGCACCTTCTGGGCGGCGATAAGCGAGGTCGCTGCATCGAACATGTCGTTCACGGCCCCGAGGTACGACGCCCCCAGCGCCGGCGGTACACCGTTGCGTGCCGCCGCGATGGACGCGCGCCAGATCTCCTGCTGCTTCTCGGCCGCCTTGGTCGCGATGCCCGCGCGCTCCGTCAGGTCCGCGACATGGCGCTCATACCGGATCCGCTGGTCGACGTACCCGCGGAATCGTTCGCGCACGCCAGGCTGGTCGGTAGGGTCCAGCAGATCGATGCGCAGCCAGGCCGTGCCGATGGCGTTGACCTCCTCGATCACCAGATTGCGCCGTTCCGCCATGCGCTGCGCGGCGCCCGAAAAGGTAAACGCCACCAGCAGTCCCAGCAGCGCAAACACCGATGCCTCGATGGCGGCGACGCCTGGGCCACCCTGCTCTTGCAGCCCTCGGCCCAGCCGCCTACCGAAAGCGATGGCGCAAAACAGCGCCACAAAAAACGCCAAGGCCAGCCCCGCCAGGAGAAACGAGTAGTCCATGAGAACCCCGCATGTCCGGTCACCGAAATGCGCCCGCCGGCCGCACGCCCATGCGGTACGCAGGCCAATGTGAACCGCACGGTTTGCAGCTTCGTGCGGTTGGTTTCACTCTCAAATAGCGGAGTTGAAAATGGCGACCAAACGAACTTTCACTTGCGGTGCCGCGGCGCTTTTCCTGGCCAGCGCGGCACTTTGCGCACCGGCTGTCGCGCAGGATCAGCGCAAACCCAACATCATCCTTCTCGTGTCGGACGACACAGGCCTGGGCGATCTCGGTCCCTATGGCGGCGGCGTCGGGCGCGGCATGCCGACGCCCAACATCGACCGGCTGTCGAGCGAAGGCATGACCTTTTTTTCGTTCTATGCGCAGCCCAGCTGCACGCCCGGCCGCGCGGCCATGCAGACCGGCCGCATTCCCAACCGCAGCGGCATGACGACCGTGGCGTTCCAAGGCCAGGGCGGCGGCTTGCCCGCGGCGGAATGGACGCTGGGATCGGTGCTCAAGACCGCGGGCTACAAGACCTTCTTCACGGGCAAATGGCACCTGGGCGAAGCCGACTATGCCCTGCCCAACGCGCAGGGCTACGACGAGATGAAGTACGCCGGCCTTTATCACTTGAATGCCTACACCTACGCCGATCCCACCTGGTTCCCCGACATGCCCGCCGACGTGCGCGAAATGTTCCAGCGGGTCACCAAGGGCGCGCTGTCCGGCAACGCGGGAGAAAAACCGCGCGAAGAGTTCAAGATCAACGGCCAGTACGTCGACACGCCGATGGTGAACGGCCGTGAAGGCGTCGTCGGCATCCCGTTCTTCGACCGCTACGTGGAAAAGGCGTCGCTCGACTACCTGGAGCGCAACGCCAAGTCCGAGCAGCCGTTCTTCATGAGCATCAATTTCATGAAGGTGCACCAGCCCAACATGCCGGATCCGGACTACATCCACAAATCCCTGTCCAAGAGCAAGTACGCGGACTCGGTCGTGGAGCTGGATTCTCGCATCGGCCGCATCATGGACAAGATCCGCGAGCTGGGCTTGGACAAGAACACGCTGGTGTTCTACACGACGGACAACGGCGCCTGGCAGGATGTCTATCCCGATGCGGGCTACACCCCGCTGCGGGGCACCAAGGGAACGGTTCGAGAAGGCGGCAACCGGGTACCGGCCATCGCCTGGATGCCGGGCAAGATTGCCGCCGGCGTCAAGGACCACAGCCTGGTGGGCGGACTGGACCTGATGGCCACCTTTGCCGCGGTGGCTGGGGTGAAGCTGCCCACGAATGACCGCGAGGACAAGCCGATCATCTTTGACAGCTACGACATGTCGCCGGTGCTCTTCGGCACGGGAAAGTGCGATCGCAAGGCATGGTTCTATTTCACTGAAAACGAACTGTCGCCCGGCGCGGTACGCGTGGCCAACTACAAGGCGGTGTTCAACCTGCGCGGCGACGACGGCGCCGTGACGGGTGGACTGGCCGTGGACACGAACCTGGGCTGGAAAGGCGCCGAGTCCTACGTCGCAACAGTGCCCCAGGTATTCGATCTGTGGGCCGATCCGCAGGAGCGATACGACATCTTCATGAGCAACGTCACCGAACGGACGTGGACGATGGTCATGGTCAATGATGCCGTCGCCCCGCTGATGAAGACCTACATCGACTACCCGCCCCGCAAGATGCAGAGCGAAGGCTACACCGGCCCGCTGACACTGTCGGCGTACGAGCGGTTCCAGTACATCCGCGAAAGCCTGGCCAAGGACGGCTTCAACCTGTCATTGCCCAGCGGCAACTGACGCCCTGCGCCTCCCGCGCGGGGACGATGGACAGTCCAGGCAGGCGGCTTGCTGCTGACGATGGATGGGCGCGGCAGCACCATCCCGGCAAGCTGGCCGCCTGCCGTAACAGGAGGCTTTATGTGGGAACCGAGCGAACGCTATCCCGATCCGGCCATTGAGGTCCTGGATCCCCGATTCCTCAAGATCCGGCTCACCAACGCCGGAATCGAACGATTGGCGACGGGCATCCGGTATGGCGAAGGCCCGGTGTGGTTCGGGGACGGCAGGTGCCTGGTCTGGAGCGACATCCCCAATAACCGCCTGATGCGCTGGGACGAAGAAACGGGCGCCGTATCGGTGCATCGCAAGCCGTCCGGCCATATCAACGGCAACACGCGCGACCGCCAAGGGCGGCTGGTCAGCTGCGAACATGGCGAGCGTCGGGTCGTGCGCACCGAATACGATGGCTCGCTGACCGTGCTGGCCGACCGTTTCGAGGGTAAGCGCCTGAACGCACCCAACGACGTTGTCGTGCGCAGCGATGGGTCGGTCTGGTTCTCCGACCCCGAATTCGGAATCCTCTCCAACTACGAAGGCTTTCAGGCGCGACCCGAGCTGCCGACGCATGTCTATCGGCTGGATCCGGACTCGGGCCGGCTGGACGCCGTGGTAAGCGGCATCCACAATCCCAACGGCTTGTGTTTTTCTCCGGACGAGCGACTGCTGTATGTCGTGGACAACGGCTCGGCGCCGAATCGCATTCTGGTCTACCAGGTGGGTCAGGACGGGTCGCTGGACGACGGGCGCACGTTTGTCGAGGCGAGCATCGACGCGATTCCCGACGGCATACGCTGCGACACCGAGGGCAACGTCTGGGCGGGCTGGGGCCCGGGCCCGGCCTTGAGCGGCGTGATGGTGTTTGCGCCCGACGCCACAGCGATCGGCCGCATCGCCCTGCCCGACCGCTGCGCCAACCTGTGTTTTGGCGGGGCGCGCCGCAACCGGCTGTTCATGGTCACCGGGCAATGTCTATTTGCGTTGTACGTGAATACGCAGGGGGTCGCGTGCTGCTGAGGCCGGGCTATAGAAACCCGATCCAGCGCCCCGCCACCAGGCAGCCCAGCCATAGCAACAGGGAGGCGGCCGCCTGAAGGCGAAGCGCACCCGACCGCGGTCCCCCATCGGTCACACTTGCCCACGCGCGGCTCCGGTGCACCAGCCAGGCGTTGGCCGCGCCCGCCGCCAGCAACCCGAGCTTTGTCAGGAATGCCGGGTTGTACAGGTATTCAAGCGGCCGCACCGAAAACAGCAGCGCCCCCGTCAACACCGCCAAAACGAGGCCTGTGGCGGCCGTGCGCGCCAAGACGGGCGCCAGCACGGCCAGCGCGCCCGGTTTCAGAACGCCGAGCAGGCGCAAGTCCAACGGCACTATCGACCCAATCAAAAGACCAATGGCGCCGATGTGCGCGGCATTAACGAGCAGATATAGGACACCGGACTGGCGCAGCCACAGCGCCGGCGGCACGGATTCGAGCTGTTCGAGCGCCAAGCGCAGCAGTTCAGGCATCCGGGGCCAGCGATCAGGGCTTCTTGATGCGGCTGGGGTAGATATCGTAGGTCTTGCCGCCAACGGTCACCTGGACTGCCTTCATGCGTTTGGCGTCCGCATTCTGATCGCGGTTGCCCACGGCGGTGATGGCGTCGCCCGGCTTGGCAGAGCCTTCCACGAAACCGGCTTCCTTTGTCTGATTGGGATTGCCCAGTTCGACGGTCCAGACGCCGTCCTGGGCCCGTACCTTGAGCGTGGGATGCGGCGGCGCGATCTGCACCTGTTCGACCGTGCCCTGCAATGTCATCTGTTCGGATTCGGCCCAAGACCAGCCGTGGTGCGCCAGGGCCAAAGGCGCAGCGCTGGTCATGGCCGACAGCGCCAAGGCGGCAAACAGCGCGCGAGGGGAAAGCTTCATGTCGATGCTCCTGAGGTTGCGGTGGCATGCCATTTCGCGCGCGCCGCGACGCCGGGTTGAGCGCACGAAAAAACAGGATAGCAGCGTGTTTATGCGATGCGTGCGAAATTATTCGCCGCCCGCGCGCGAAAAAAGTCGCAATGACTCTTGAGAGATCACTTTAGATATTTCGGATTGAGAGTGGCAGAGTTAGCGATGCAATATTCACATTAAATCAATTGTTTATCTCATACACCTAAGATATGACGTAAATAGGAAAGCTAGGCGAGCTCAGCGGAATACTTCCCTCCTCACCCAGGAAAACCCTGCGGAACTTTCCCCGTTTGGTAACGGTCGCTTTATGTTCAGGCAATTGTCAGCATATGCCGACATAAGCCCCGAGCTCGTGTCCGCGCGTCCAATCCGGGAGAACTGCATGTCATCGCTCCACTCGCGTTTCCAAGCGAATTTGCCCCCCATCCTCACC
>JAEYVD010000574.1 GCA_023432075.1 Pseudomonadota bacterium
CGCACGGAAGAGCAGGCGTCCTCGCTGGAAGAGACCGCGGCGTCGATGGAGCAACTGACCAGCACGGTGCAGCAAAACGCCAACAACGCCGGGGAAGCCGACCGTCTGGTCAGCCAGGCGTCCAGCGTCGCCGTGCGCGGCGGCGAAGTGGTCGAAGGCGTGGTGCAGACCATGAGCGCAATTTCCGACAGCTCGCGCCGCATCGCCGACATCACGGGCGTGATCGACGGTATTGCGTTCCAGACCAACATTCTGGCGCTCAATGCCGCGGTGGAAGCCGCGCGTGCGGGCGAGCAGGGCCGCGGCTTTGCGGTCGTGGCAGGCGAGGTGCGCACGCTGGCCCAGCGTTCCGCCGTGGCCGCCAAGGAGATCAAGGCCTTGATCGACGAATCCGTGACCCGCGTCGAAGGCGGCACACGCCAGGTCGACGAAGCGGGGCGCACGATGCGCGAGGTGGTCGACAGCGTGCGCCAGGTCGCGACCCTGGTGCGCGAGATATCGGGCGCCTCGGAAGAGCAGTCGACCGGCATCGGGCAGGTGAACCAGGCCGTGTCGCAGATGGACACGGTGACCCAGCAGAACGCCGCCCTGGTCGAGGAAGCGGCAGCGGCTGCGGCCAGCATGCAAGAGCAGGCCACTCGCCTGGCGCAGGAAGTGCGCCGCTTCAAGGTCGATGCAGGCGGCGCGACGGCGGTCCAGGCGCAGGCCCGGCTGCTGCCGGCGGAGCGCACCGCCACGGCGCGCAAGCCCGCCGCCGCCGCGCCCGCGGCTCGGCCGGCGCAGGCTCGGCCCGCCCTGGCAAGCGCCTCGCGGGACGACGACTGGTCGTCCTTCTAAAGCCGGACGGCGGCGCGATCGGCGGGGCATTCGGTTACGGGTCAGGCTGGGATGGTATGGTTGGCAACCCGTCACGCCGCCCAATTTCTGTCCATGCCTCTGCCCGACCCCGTCCGTCGCGTCATCGCCCGAACACGCCGGCTCGTGCGCCGCAAGGTGCGTCAGGTCAACCGGTTGTCACGCAAGAGCGTGCAGTTGGGGCTGCTGCTGGGCGGCGCCGCGCTGGTGGCGCTCATGTCGCTGGGTTTTGCCTACTTGGCCGATAAGGCGCTGGCCTGGAATCGCCAGTGGGTGGCTTACAACGGATGGCTCGCATTGCTGGTGATGCCATTCGGCCTGGCCGCCTTGCGCTGGCTCACGCTGCGGTTCGCGCCCAACGCCTCGGGCAGCGGCATCCCCCAAGTCATCGGCGCCTTGTCGCTGCCGCCGGGCCCCAGCCAGAGCAGTCTTGTGTCGCTGGCGCAAAGCCTCTGGAAAATCCCGTTGGCGTTCTTTGGCATGCTGGCGGGCGCATCGATTGGCCGCGAAGGACCCTCGGTGCAGGTCGGCGCGGCGCTGATGCTTGCCTGGGGCGACTTCTGGAAGCGGCGCGGCCTGCAGTTGCGCGGCTTTCACGCCAACGAGCTGATCGCGGCGGGCGCCGCGGGCGGTCTGGCGGCGGCGTTCAACGCGCCGCTGGCCGGCGTCATCTTCGCGATCGAGGAACTGGGCCGCGGCACGGTGCTGCGCTGGCAGCGGCTGGTGCTGATCGGCGTGTTGGCCGCGGGTTTCCTGGTCGTGGCCGTCGAAGGCAACAATCCCTATTTCGGCGTTTTCGCCGGCGCGCCCCTGTCGCAGAACATGCTGATGTGGATTGTCATCTGCGGCGCGCTCAACGGTGCGCTGGGCGGCATCTTCGCCCGGCTGCTCGGCAAGGGGCCCGTACTGGCCGCGCCGCAGTCGTGGCGCGCCTGGATCCGGGCTCATCCGATCTGGACGGCGTTCATCATGGGCCTGGCCCTGGCGGTCATCGGCCTGTGCACCGCGGGCAGTGTGTACGGCACCGGCTACGCGGCGGCGGCCGACCTGCTCAACGGGAAGGACTCGGTGCCGGACGGCTTTGGCATCGCCAAGCTGTTCGCGACCGTGGCGTCGTACTGGGCGGGCATACCGGGCGGCATCTTCACGCCGGCGCTGACCACCGGCGCGGGCATCGGCCACCACATTTGGGAGCTCGCGGGCAATGGTGTCGATCAGCGCGTGCTGGTGCTGGTGTCGATGGCCGCCTTTCTGGCGGCCGCCACGCAGGCGCCGTTGACGGCCAGCGTGGTGGTGATGGAAATGACGGGCAGCCAGCCGATGCTGTTCTGGCTGCTGGTGGGGTCGCTGCTGGCCTCGGGCGTGTCGCGCCAATTCTGCCCGCAGCCGTTCTACCATCTGGCGGCCGGCCGTTTCCGCCGGCAGGCCATCGTCGAGGCGGGCCGCGCGGCCAAGGCCGGGACGCCCTGATCGCGTGCATGACCGCCCGTTTTCGGGCGGGCGCCCTCAGGCTAATGTGAACGTCCATTGGACACTGTCCGTGCAGCGGACATCCGCGCCACGCACCAACTTGGCGCGAAACCGCTGCGTTAAGATCGTCCGATCCCGAGTTCTTTCACTTCACTCCGAGCTTCCCATGACCGTGAATGCCTTTATCTGTGATGCGATCCGTACCCCCTTCGGCCGC
>JAEYVD010000641.1 GCA_023432075.1 Pseudomonadota bacterium
TCATCCTGTAGCGTCGACACACCGATTTGATTGACCCCGTGCTCGCGGGCGGTGTTTCGTCAGTTTGACCTCAACCGGAGAAGGATATGGCCGCGGAAACCGCAGTCCCCGCCTCGCAAGCCCCCAAGAAAACCAAAATCCCAATCGGGCTCGTCGCCGGCATCCTCGTGATGATCGGCGTTTTAATGATGCCCTTGCCGGCAGACCTGCCCGTCGCAGGCCACCGCATGCTGGCAATCCTGGCGTTCGCCGTGGTCGTCTGGATCACTGAAGCAGTCTCCTACGAAGCCAGCGCCATCATGATCACGACGCTGATGGCCTTCCTGCTGGGCACGGCGCCCACCATCAAGGATCCCAACGTTCTTTACGGCACGTCGGCCGCCATCAGCATGGCGCTCACCGGCTTTGCCAACTCGGCGCTGGCGCTGGTCACCGGCGCCTTGTTCATTGCCGCCGCCATGACCTTCACGGGACTGGACCGGCGCATCGCGCTGGTCACGCTGTCCAAGGTGGGCACCAGCACGCGCCGTATCCTCATCGGATGTATCGCCGTGACGATCGTGCTGAGCCTGGTCGTGCCCAGCGCCACCGCGCGCAGCGCCGCCGTGGTTCCCATCATGATGGGCGTGATCGCGGCCTTCGGCGTGGACAAGCGTTCGAACATCGCCGCCGGCATCATGATCATCGTGGCCCAAGCCACCAGCATCTGGAACGTGGGCATCCAGACCGCCGCAGCGCAGAACCTGCTGACGGTCGGCTTCATGGAGAAGATGCTGGGCGAACGCGTGGCCTGGTCGGACTGGCTGATCGCCGGCGCCCCCTGGTCGCTCATCATGTCGGCCGTGCTGATCGTCATCGTGCTCAAGCTGCTGCCGCCTGAAAGCAACAGCATCGCCGGCGGCAAGGAAGCCGTCGAGAAGTCGCTGCTCGACCTGGGTCCCATGACTGGCGCGCAAAAGCGCCTGATGGCCGTCTCCATCATGCTGCTGCTGTTCTGGTCGACCGAAGGCAAGCTGCACAAGTTCGACACCACCTCGACCACCTACTTCGGCCTCGTGCTGCTGATGCTGCCGCGCTTTGGCGTGATGACGTGGAAAGACGTGCAGTCGCGCATCCCATGGGGCACCGTGATCGTGTTCGGTGTCGGCATCAGCTTGGGCACCGCGCTTTTGACGACGCAGGCCGGCCAGTGGCTGGGCAACCAGGTGGTGCATCACACCGGCCTGGACCACCTTGGCCCGCTCGCCATCTTCGCCATCCTGGCCGCCTTCCTGATCGTCATCCACCTGGGCTTTGCCAGCGCCACCGCGCTGACCTCTGCCATGCTGCCCATCTTGATCTCGGTGCTGGCAACGCTGCCGGGCGATTTCAGCCGCCTGGGCATGACGATGCTGCTGGGTTTCGTGGTCAGCTACGGTTTCATCCTGCCCATCAACGCGCCGCAGAACATGGTGTGCCTGGGTACCGAGACCTTCAACGCCAAGCAATTCGCCAAGGTCGGGATCATTGTGACGATCGTGGGCTACCTGCTGATGCTGCTGATGGGCATGACGTACTGGCGCTGGCTGGGTTGGCTGTAAGGAGTCGTCATGAAACTCACGATTGCCCAAGCCAACGAATACGGCCGCCGCGTGCTGATGGCGCAAGGCGTGCCCGAGGACATCGCCCGCGACGTGGCCGAACATCTGGTGGAGTCCGACCGTGTCGGCTACACCAGCCACGGCCTGTCCATCCTGACCAACTACCGCCGCGTGCTATCCGAGGGCCTGGCGCGGCCCGACGGCCGCCCCGAACTCCTCAACGACCGCGGCGCCATGCTGGCCTACGACGGCCACCACGGACTGGGTCAGTACGTGGGCAAGGTCGTCATCGAAAAGGCGATCGAGCGCACACAGGAACACGGCCAGTGCATCCTGACCCTGCGCCACAGCCATCACCTGGGTCGCATGGGCCATTTTGGCGAAATGGTGGCAGCCAAGGGGCTGATCCTGCTGGCCTTCACCAACGTGATCAACCGCTCGCCCACCGTCGCCCCGTTCGGCGGCGCGCAGGCGTGCCTGACCACGAACCCGCTGTGCTTTGCCGGCCCCCTGCCCGGCGGCCGTCCGCCGTTCATCGTGGACATGGCCACCAGCTCGATCGCGGTGAACCGGGCACGGGTGCTGGCCGCGAAAGGCGAACAGGCGCCGCCGGGATCGCTGATCGATGCCGACGGCAATCCAACAACGGATCCGGGCGCGCTCTTCACAGATCCTCCTGGCGCCCTGTTGCCGTTCGGCGGCCACAAGGGCTACGCGCTAGGCCTGGTGGCCGAACTGCTTGCCGGCGTGCTGTCCGGCGGCGGCACCATCCAACCCGAACATCCGCGCATCGGCGTGGCGACGAACAACATGTTCGCGCTGCTGCTGGATCCGCAGGTGGACTTCAATACGGATTGGCGGTCGATGGAAGTCGGCGCCTTCATCGACTACCTGCATGCGTGCAAGCCGCAGCCTGGGGTGGAATCGGTGCAGTATCCGGGTGAGTACGAGGCCCGGAATCGGGCGGTCAATGCGGATTCGGTGGAGTTTGATAGCCGGATTTGGGACGGGTTGACGAAGTTGGCCGTGGAGCTTGGGGTGCCTGAAGCGTTGCCGTGAGGGAGGTTTTGAAACGGCGGCGTTGAAGCGATCGGTGTCGCGGTGGCAGTTTCAATGGCGCAACGTTGAGGGTGGCATTCAGGCGGGTTCTTTTGACGCCCGCCGCAGCGGGGGCTGGGGCGCGCGGGGCTACTATTGCGGTCCGGAGCCTTCGCTCCGGACTCCCCCGTCCTCAACCTCGTACGCCTTCGGCTCCCTTCGGTTTCCGTCGGGCGCATCTACACGCCCCGCGCACCCCCGCCCCCGCTACGACGTGCTCCAGTCGCTTCAGCTTTGCCGGCGGCGGGGCGAGTTGGGTTCTTTAGGTTCTTGCCCACGATGGGGGGAGAGAGAAAGATCTTGCGGTGCCCGCCCCCGGGCGGCCGCGCGGGCGGCCTTCGGGGGCTTACGCGGCGTCTTGCGTCGTGGTGATGACGCTTCGCGTGTGGCTGCGACGGCTCAAGGTGTCTGACACCCTGGTGAGATTCGCGTCATACCGAACGCATCTCTCTAGGGTGTCAGACACCGGCACAAGACGGTAAGCCGACACTCATTCCGCTGTCCGAACCCAACTGCAAATCACGCTCGGCTCGCCATTATTCGTCATTTGAACGCCAGTGCCCGATGGGCGGCGCGCGTACGGGTCGGCAAGTTGTGGCCGGCGGCCGACGCGCGCCGCCCATCACCGCCCCTCCCCCTTGTTCGCGATGCCATCAGCACACAAACCTCCGCCAGCGCGAAGCGCACACCGCCACGACGTCCCACCGGCCCGATGCCGATTGCCGCCGCCCGGGCGGCAGCAATTCGGCGGCCCCGCAGATCCCCTTCCCTGACCACAGGTCTTACAGCGCCCCAAACCAAAGACCCTCGCAGCACGGCGTCGCGGGCACCGTGGGCGCGAGCGCCGTCGATGCGCCCGAGGGAATCTGAAGGGAGCCGAAGG
>JAEYVD010000445.1 GCA_023432075.1 Pseudomonadota bacterium
CCGGCAAGCGGTTCGCGCTCGGCATCGGCGCGGCCACGTATCGCGGCTACCAGGCCGTCGCGGTCGGCGCGTCGGCGCGCGTCAATGACCGCGTCAAGGTCAAGGCCGGCGTGGGCATTGCCTCGGGCGGGCCCACGGCCGGGGTCGGCGCCTCGATGCAGTGGTGACGACGCCGCCGTCCAAGCTCACACCGTCACCACGTTCAACCCGCCGTTCGCCAGGCTTTCCGGATTGGCCCCTGACACGAACAACCGGAAATCGTTGTGGGCAAAGTTGCCGATCACCTTGGCCTGCGTGGCGATGAGCGCGCCCGCGTCGCCGTTGGTCAGAAGGTTGTTGCCCGTCACCGCCGCGTCGAAGGCCGGGAAATGGCTGTAGGCCTCCAGCGCGTTGTCGGCGGCGCGCAGGCAGCGCCACGCGGCAAACTCGCCGCCGGTCTGGATGATGGTGAGCATGGCGCGCGCGGCCTCGGCGCCCAGCCGCATGCTGGGCAGGTGATTGCTTTGCAGGGTCAGCGTGCCATCGCCTTCGGGCACCATCTTGCCGGTGCGGATGCCGCCGCCCAGCAGCTTCAATTGATCGGTCGTCAATTCCGGAAAATCCCCTGATTCCGCAAAGAGCGCAATGCCGCCGCGCAGGCGGTTGTCGCGCACGGTCGTGTCCGCGTCGTTATCCAGCAGCGCCAGCGCGCACGACTGCGGATCGGCCAGCAGTGCGGCGGCCAGCGCGGCGATGGCCGGGCGCAGGCGCTTGGCCACCGGCGTCTCTCGGCCGACCTGCGTCGCCAGCGTGTTCAACGCCGCCTGGACGCGCGGGGTCACTGTCAACGCATTGCCGGCCGTGCCCGCGCGCAGCAAGGCCGCGATCTCCGCGGTCATCGCCTTGCGCGCGTCCATGGGCTGGCGCGATAGCGCCAGGGCGGCGCGATTGTCGTCATCGTCCAGCAGCGCATCGGGCGCCAGCGCCCGCTTCAGCGCGGCCAGCGTGGGGGCGCGAGTGAATAGCTGGTCAAGCCGTTCGGCGGCGCCGCGGCCGGCGGCATACAGGCGGCACGCTTCGATGTGCACGCGACGGCTGCCGTCGACGCGCACCAGGCTGTTGCCTGGACCGGCCGGACCGGTGCAATCGACGCGCGAGAGCCGCAGGTCGGCGCATTGGTTGAAGGCGATGGCGCCCGGCTGCCCGCGGCGCGCAATCGCGAGGTCGGCCATGGACACGCTGGCAAATCCATCCAGGCTGAACAGGCGTTCGTCCAGCATCAGTCGGCTGGCCGATCCGCAGCCATGCAGCATCAGGCGCACGCGCGGCCCCTTGACGATGAGGTCGTCGTCCAGCTTGTGCTCGCCCGGCGTCAGGCACAGGCAGATGTCCAGGCGGTCCTGTCCGATCAGCGTGCGCAGCGCCTTGTCCAGTGTCGGGAAATCGCCCGCCGGGCCGACGGTGAGGCAGCAGCCGCCGCCATGCGTGCGCCGGCACAGCGCGTCCAGCGCCTCCTGCACCGAGTAGGCCTGTTCCGCGAGCAGGTCCGCGCAATGGCTCGGGTCGTAGGCGACCTCGGCGGCGAGGGCGAGGGTGGCGGTGTAGCGCAGCGGCAGATAGTGGTCGGGCGCGGGTTGGCCCGCCCGCAGCAATTGCGCGGTGGCGCGTTGCAGGGGACGGGCGGCGTCGCACGCAAGCGACCAGGCAATCGACGCGATGCCGTCGGCGCCCGTCGTCACGTCCTGGGTGGCGGCGCCATTCGGCAGCCGGCCAGCGTCCACGGTAAAGCGCACGACGGCGCCCGCCACCGGCAGGCTGCCGTTGGCCACGCCCGCGCGCAGTTCCGACGGCAACGGCACCACATCCGGGGTCATCGCCGGGTTGGGCTTGACGCTCTGGCCGTCGCCGCCCGCGTAGTAAAGCTGCGTCAGTTCCGTCAACGCGGGAAAGCCGGGGCGGCAGTCGCTGACGGCGGTCCACGCGCCGGCCTGCCAGCGCAGCAGGGCCAGCCGCGCGAATGCGCGCAGGACGCCCGCGGGCGCGTTGAAGGCGGGTTTGCCGTCGGGCAGCTGCGGCCATTCGATCGACGCAGTGGCGGTGCGCGCGGGAATGAGCCAGTAGTCGCCCACGCGCAGGCGTCCGGGCGAAAACTTGATCTCAATGCCGTCCTGTTCCAGTTCCACCCAGCCGGCGTTGGCGCTATTGATGGGCGCGGGCGTGATTTCCGCAACGCCGTCCCAGCGGCGCACGCGCGGGTTGGCCGGAAAGCGGGCGGCGTCCAGCGCGTGGCCGATCAGGCTGGCCGGGTCGATCGTGACCGTGTTGCCGTCGGTGCGCACGACCTGCGCCAGCGGCCCAGGTTGTCCCAGCAGTTCGTGCGTGTCGTCCAGAAACTCGACCCAGCAGCCCGCGGTGATGGCCAGCACGTCGTCGCGGCCGATACTGGCGACTTCGAACTCATTGGCCACGGGATCGTCCAGCCAGCGCACGACTCGCGACAGAATGCTGCCGTTTTCGCGCGACCACTTGTAGCGCGCCTTGCCCGCGCCCGCGCCGTCCTGATGGATCTCGATGCGGTACAGATGGTTTTCCAGCAGGCGGTAGCCGGCGTCGGGCGGCAGCTGGCAGGGCGTCTTGGGCGGCACGCTGGCCTCGGCGCGCGCCGCCATGCGCGCATCGGGCGCGGCGGTCAGGGCGTCCCACGCGGGCAGCGCGGACAGGCAGGTCAGGGCCGCGTCCGGTGCGCCCACCTGCATCAGCTTGACCTGCCATACCGTCTTTTCGCGCGTCGCGGTGTCGGGGCCGCCCAGCGCGACTTCGCGCATGCTGGTGTCGCCGGCCGGCAGGTCCAGCGTGCACAGGTGGCGCTGCCACGCTTCCAGATAGGCCAGGTACAGGCCTTCGGGCGGCGGGGCGGTCTGGCCGCCCGAGCCGAAGACGACGATGCCATCGATATCGGCGGGTGTCAGCGCGGGGGGCGGCAGCGGCAGGACGGACGCGCCGGCGGGCAGCACGGGCGACGCCGTCGCAGGCAGGTCGGGCTGCTTGGCCACGGTGGCGGGCTGCGGGTTCTCGCAAAGTAGGCCGTCCAGATACAGGCGGCCTGCTGACAGCGACAGGTCCTTGCCAGCAGGCGCCAGCGCGAAGCCGGGCGCGGCCAGCGGCACGCCCACGGGGCCGATGGTGTCCGCCGTTTCGGTTTCGATGCGCCGGTTCAGGATGTCCTGCTGCTCATTCCAGTCCGAATCCATCTGCACGCGGCCCTGCTGCATGCGGACGGCCCGGTAGCGTCGGGCGGGGTCGAAGGTGAGGCGGCTGAGATCGGCTTTCATGATGTTGTTCCCGAAGACAGGGGGCTCAGTTCACAGGGATCAATCCCGCTTCGAGACCGAAGCGCAGATACTCGTCCAGCGCCTGCCGCAGATTGGCTTCGCGCTGGGCCTGCAGCAGGAAATTCCAGGCGCCCATCTCGGCGCCGTTGTCCGCGCCCTCGCGGATCTCGGCCGCGCAACTGCGGGCCAGTTGGCCATACGACGGTGAGCCGAACGTGGTGGCGGTGAACGACGGGGCGACACGCGC